>CAZOIX010000391.1:0-4725 GCA_964579685.1 uncultured Mycobacterium sp. | reverse complement strand
AGCATGGCGGGTGCCATGGCCCCGGCCTGGCTGTACACCAGCACACCGTCGCGAAACGCCATGACGGTCGGGATCGATTGAATTCCGACGATGGCGGCGAGTTCCTGCTCGGCTTCGGTATCGACTTTGGCGTGCACGATATCCGGGTGCTGAGTCGCCGATCGTTCGAAGACGGGCGCGAAGGCACGGCATGGTCCACACCACGACGCCCAGAAGTCGACGAGCACGATCCCGTTGCCGACAATCGTCGATTCGAAGTTCGCTCTTGTCAGGTTGGTGATGGGCATTGAACCTTTCCTTTCACTCTTGAGATTCCACAGCGCTTCAGGCCGCTGCATGGGCGTCGGCCCAGGCGTTGTAACCGCCTTCCAGATCCGACACGTTGTCGAAACCGTGGGCTCGCAACAGAGACGCGGCCACACTGGAGCGCCAGCCGCCGGCACAGTGCACGACGATCGGCTTGTCGGTCGGTAACAGGTCAAGGCGCGTCCGCAGCTGGGCCAGCGGAATGTTGATCGAGCCCGGGATCCGGCCCTGCTCGACCTCCCCGGGATTGCGGATGTCGACGAGGATGACGAAGTCCTCGGCGAGCAGGCCGTCCAATTCGGCCACGGTGGTGCGTGGCGCCGTGCGCACGAGGTCGGACAGCTCGGCGGGGAAGGCGCCGTCGTGGCCCACGCTGAGATAGCCGATCGCATTGTCCGACCCGACGCGAGCGAGCCGCAATGCGGCGCCCTGTTCCTCGCCGGGGTAGGCGATCAGTGCGATCGTGTCACCGATGTCGGCGACCATGCCGCCCGTCTCGGCGAAGCGGCCGTCGAAACCGACATTGACCGAGCCGCGCAGGTGACCGGCGGCGAAGTCCTCGACGCTACGCGCATCCAACACCCGCACACCGTCGGCGAGTGCCTGGCGGATCTGCGCCGGACGCAGCGCCGGGATCCTGCGGGACTGGTCCAGCAACGGGTGAACGCGTTTGTTCATCGCGGCGTCGGCGGTGAAGTACGCCGGGGCGGTCGGCTGCCCGTGGGTGATCAGCTCGACGAAGTCGCTTTCGGTCATCGGCTGGATCGACGGGTTCGTCCGGCGCTGTTCCCCGATGGTCGAGGTCAGTTCGGCCGACAGATTCTTGCCACACGAGGACCCCGCGCCGTGAGCGGGCATCACGGTCACCTCGTCCGCAAGCTTGAGTAGCTTGTCGTGGATCGAGTGATACATCGCGCGGGCCAGATCGCCGGCCGAATTCGGTCCGGCGTTGACCAGGTCGGGCCGGCCGACGTCGCCGATGAACAGCGAATCGCCGGTCAGCACGGCGGTGGGGTCCGCCTCGGGGTGCTCGCGCACCACCACGCTGATCGATTCCCAGGTGTGCCCGGGGGTGGCGAGGATCTGCAGGTCGACCTCGCCGAGAGAGATGTGCTCCCCGTCGGCCAGCCGACGAATCGGGTAGTCGGTCTCGGCGGCCTCGCCGAAGCCGATCCACGACCCGGTGGCCTCGACCAGCTCGAGGTGCCCGGACACGAAGTCGGCGTGGAAGTGGGTGTTGATCACCCCTTCGATTGTCAGTCCGTGTCTGGCGGCGTCGTCCAGGTACTCGGTGATGTCGCGGCGCGGGTCCACAACGATTGCGCGGCCGGTGGTTTCGTCACCGATCAGGTACGACGCATGCGACAGGCATTCGATGTAGTACTGCTCGAGGATCATCGGTTCGTTCCTTCACTTCTCGGCTGAGGTATCCCTATCTTGTAGATACCCCTCTGGGTATGTCAATTACCCCAGGGGGTATATCTATTCCCCCTTGACAATACCCCTATGGGTATATATAGACTCGGGCCAAAAGATACCCCATGGGGTATAAAAGTGAAAGGCCGATGACTAATGAACGCACCCCTACCTGCGATGATCGATTCGGCAGACTTGCAGAGTCTGCTGCAGTCCTCGACACCGCCACGCGTACTCGATGTCCGAACCCCGGGGGAGTTCGAGACGGTACACATGCCCGGTGCCTATAGTGTCCCGCTGGATCTACTGCGCGAACATCGCGACGAGATCGTCGCGCATGTGGAACAAGATGTGGTGCTGGTGTGTCGCTCTGGCCAGCGTGCGGCGCAGGCCGAGGAGACGCTACGCGACGCCGGCCTGACCAACGTCCATATCCTCGACGGCGGCATCACCTCCTGGGAGGCAGAAGGTTTCGCGGTCAACCGGGGCTCCCAGCGCTGGGACCTCGAGCGTCAGGTCCGGCTCCTCGCGGGATTGATCGTCGCGGTGAGCGTCCTGGTGAGCGTGCTCGTTCCCGGTGTCCAGTGGGTCGCGTTCGCGATCGGCGCCGGCCTGGCCGTTGCGGCGTTGACCAACTCTTGCGCCATGGGCATGTTGCTCGCCAAATTGCCGTACAACCGAGGGGCCACATGTGACCTGCGGACCGTCGTCTCCCAGCTCGCTGGACCTGACTCGGTGAAGGCGAGCTGACGTCATGATCGCCTTGACCATCGCTCTCGCCGTTCTCGTCGGTATCTCCCTGGGCCTGTTGGGTGGCGGTGGGTCGATTCTGACCGTGCCCTTGCTGGCCTACGTGGCCGGGCTGGATGCGAAGCAGGCCATCGCGACGTCCTTGTTGGTGGTCGGCGTGACCAGCGCGGTCGGGGCGATCTCACATGCTCGGGCGGGCCGCGTCCAGTGGCGTACCGGACTGATATTCGGGGTGGCCGGCATGGCCGGCGCGTATGCCGGTGGCCTGCTCGCCCGGTTCATTCCGGGGGGCGTGCTGCTGATTGGGTTTGCGGTCATCATGATCGCCACTGCCGTCGCGATGCTGCGCGGACGCAAGAACGTCAGCGAGGAAGAGTCCCCGCGGTCACTGCCCGTTTTCAAGATCGTGCTCGAGGGGCTGGTCGTCGGATTGGTGACCGGACTGGTCGGAGCGGGTGGCGGCTTCCTCGTGGTGCCGGCGCTTGCCCTGCTGGGCGGACTTCCCATGCCCATTGCGGTCGGAACCTCGCTCGTCGTCATCTCGATGAAATCGTTCGCAGGGCTGGCCGGGTATCTCACCAGTGTGCAGATCGATTGGCGCCTGGCCGCGGCGGTCACGACCGCCGCGCTCGTCGGTGGCCTGATCGGCGCGCGGATGACCGCGAGGGTCAACCCCGACGTGCTGCGCAAAGCGTTCGGCTGGTTCGTTCTGGCGATGTCATCGGTGATCCTGGGCCAAGAGCTGCACGCCGCGGTGGGTATCGCAGCGGCCGCGGTGACTGTCCTGGCCGGCGGAATAACGTTCGCATGCAGCCGTTTCGTTGATTGTCCGATGCACCGGATGATTCGCCGGCACGACGTTGCGGCGGCGGCGGGCTGACGGATGAGATACCCCCGCGGGTACCATGGGATGAGAGGTTTCAGAAAGGAGTTCCGTCATGGTTGGTGATGAAGACGCGATCGCGGCGGTGCTGAACCGATTGCGCCGCGCGCAGGGACAACTTGCGGGCGTGATCTCGATGATCGAACAGGGTCGCGAGTGCAAGGACGTCGTCACGCAACTGGCCGCGGTCTCGCGTGCCCTGGACCGAGCGGGGTTCAAGATCGTGGCGACCGGATTGCGCGAATGCGTCACAGGTGAGACCCCGGACGGCAACACGCCGATGACTGAGGCAGAGCTGGAAAAGCTGTTTCTCGCGCTCGCCTGACGGCTGGAAGACAGGAGAGGGTTCGGATATGGGTATCGCATTGTCCACGGCACTGCACACATCGTTCGACGACGCCGTGCGGCGTACTCGTGAGGCACTCGCCGAGCAGGGCTTCGGCGTGCTGACCGAGATCGATGTGCAGGCCACGATGAAGGCCAAGCTGGGCGAGGACATGGAGGACTACCTGATTCTCGGCGCGTGCAACCCGCCGCTGGCTCACCGGGCGGTCACCGTCGATCGCCAGATCGGGTTGTTGTTGCCGTGCAACGTCGTTGTGCGTGCCGACCCACAGGACGCGCATTCGGTGCTCGTCGAAGCGATGGATCCCCAGATACTGGTCGATGTGACGGGAGAGGCTGGATTGCGCCCCATCGCCGACGAAGTGACGACCAAGCTGCGCGCGGCCATCGATTCACTGGGATGACGGTGGGACGTGAGTCCTCAGGTGGGTTGTACGGCGTGCGTCTCGACGTAGCGCACCAAATCGGCCAGCGTGCGCAGCGACGCATAGTCCGCCTCGGGGATGTCGACATGCAGTCGTTTGTGGATCCCGACGAGCACGTTAAGCCAGTCCATCGAGTCGAGATCTACCTGATCCCGTAACAGGACGTCGTCTTCGATGTCCTGTGGCTCGACCTCGGGGGCAATCGCGGTCAACACCGAGAGGATCTCGTCGCGGATGGCGGGTTCGGTTGTCATGTCGGTGTCACTTCTCCAGGTTGTCGGGCTGCTGAAGCAGATCGTTGATCGCGGAAAGGAACAGCGCCCCGCGGTGGCCGTCACTGGCCCGGTGGTCGGCCGCGAGGCTGACCTGCACCGTGGTGGAGATGCGGATGGCGCCGTCGACCGCGCACACCCGTTGTGCCGGTTTGCCGAAGCCCACCAGCGCGACCTGAGGGGGATAGATCACACCGAACACCGCGTCGACGCCCTGGCCGCCCAGGCTGGTCACGGTGCTGGTGGGATCGGACATCTCCGAGCTGCGCAGCGCGAACGCCCTGGCGCGGGCCACTAGGTCGCTGAGATCGCCCATCAGCTCGTCGAG
>CAZOIX010000390.1:0-4738 GCA_964579685.1 uncultured Mycobacterium sp. | reverse complement strand
CCGACGCGCTCGTCGGCTTCCAGGACCAACGGCGTGAGACCCGCCTGCAGCAGTTGCCGCGCCGCGATCATCCCCGACAGTCCCGCCCCGACGATGATGACGTCGGCGTCGGCGGCCGTTGGCTGCACCATCGGGAAACTTTCTCACAGGGAATCCCATTGGGTGCGCGAACGTGGTTGGTGGCGGCGACAGCAGGCGTGGTTGGCTAGCGCCATGCCCGAGGAGCTGACCGCCGAGCAGGCCGCCGCACTTCTGCAGACCGCCGACACGCTGGGGATGCCGCTGGGCCCCGGGCAGCCGCCCGCGTTCCTGCGCGCACTGGGCGACCGCGACGACTGGACGGAGCTGCGTGTCTACGGGGCGTTGGTCGCGGTGCTCACCGACCTGTTCTCGCGGCGCGGTGTCCACTACCTGTCGGGCTTCTTCGGGCCGATCGAGCGGGGGCTGCGCGACAGCGACGCCAATATCGAGTTCGTACCCGCCGACTTCCGCCGCTTCGCACCCTTGCTCGAGCGACAGCGCCCGCGGGTGATGACCACGGTCGCGACGCCGCCCGACGCCGACGGTTGGTGCTCGCTGTCGTTGCACGCGGGCGGTACGACCGGCGAATTGCACCGCGCGGGCGCCGATCCCGACCGGCTGCTGGTCGTCGAGGTTTCCGATTCGTATCCGCGCACCTATGGGCTGGGCGCCCAGTATCGCCACGCGCTGCACGTCGACGAGATCGACGTCATCGTGAGGTCGAACGACGCGCCGCTGGCGCTGCCGGGTGGCGACGCGCCGCCCACCGACGCCGACCAGGCGATCGCGCGCCACGCCGTGGAGTTCGTCCCGTCCGGCGCCACCCTGCAGACGGGGATCGGCTCGATTCCCAACCAGATCGCCACGCTGCTGGCCGAGGGCGACGGTGGCGATTACGGGTTGCACAGCGAGATGTTCACCGACGGGTGCATGCATCTGCACCAGGCGGGCAAGATCAGCAACGCCCGCAAGGGCCAGTACGACGGCGTCAGCGTGACGACGTTCGCCTTCGGTTCGGCGGAGCTGTATGCATGGCTTGACGGCAACACTGACGTCGCCTTCCTACCGGTCGACATCGTCAACTCGCCGGAGGTCATCGCCGCGAATCGCACCATGATCTCCGTCAACGGCGCACTCGCGATCGACATCGGGGGCCAGGTGGTCGCCGACACGATCAACGGCAGTCAGTTCAGCGGGGTCGGCGGCGCCGAGGACTTCGTCGCAGGTGTCGGGCTCGAGTTGTCGGACCGCTCGCTGATCTGCCTGCCGTCGACGTTCGAGAAGGACGGGGAACTGCAGTCGCGCATCGTGCCCTGGTTCGGTCCGGGTGCGGTGATCACGACACCCCGTCACCACGTCGACGTGATCGTCACCGAGTACGGCGCCGCAGAACTGGAGGGTAAGACGGTGGCCGAGCGCGGCGAGGCGCTCGCGGCCATCGCACACCCGAAGTTCCGCGATGCGTTGCGCGCCGCCGCCGCGCGCGCGACGAAAGGATGCTCCCCCGTCGAGTGACCCGTCGCCTATTGCGCGAACGTGGGTTACCCACACGCCAAGAGCCGGTGAAGTGTGCGGGTAACCCACGTTCGGCGGATTGACTAAGGGCGGTAAATCCAGGGGTCGCGGGGCAGCGCAACGGGATTGAATTGCGCCAGCATCTGCTCGACCGTGCTCGCGTGGTAGCCGAGGGACTCCGCGATCTGGGCGACGGCACGTTGCGCGCCGATCTCGGCGAGCGTGACGGCGCCGTCACGTTTGGCCAGCCGTGCACCGGCGGCGTTCAGTACCAGCGCGACATGCGCGTACGTCGGCTCGGGGTGCCCGAGCAGCCCGGCCAGATAGGCCTGGCGCGGCGACGACGGCAACAGGTCGTCGCCGCGCACCACCTGGTCGACACCCTGCGCCGCGTCGTCGACCACGACGGCCCGGTTGTACGCGGGAACGCCGTCGCCGCGGCGCACCACGAAGTCGTCGACGACGCCGGTGTAGTCGCCGTGCAGCACGTCGTGCACCAGGTAGGTGTCCGCGTCGGTGCGCAGCCGCAGCGCGGGCGGACGCCCGAGCTCGGCGCGGCGGTCCTCGCGTTCAGCGTCGGTGAGGTCGCGGCAGGTCCCGGGATACGCACCCTGCGGTGCGTGGGGAGCACGCGGCGCAGCAGCGATATCCTTTCGGCTGCAATAGCATTCGTACAACAGATCGCGATCCGACAGCGCGGCTATCGCCGCGTCGTAACGGTCCCAATGCCGGGTCTGCCACTCGGCGGGCCCGTCCCAGGTGAGCCCGATGGCGGCGAGATCGTCGAGCTGACGGGTGGCGATGTCGGAGTGGGTGCGGTCGTCGAGATCGTCGACGCGCATGAGGAACCGGCGGCCGGTGGAGCGGGCGAACAGCCACGCGAGCACCGCGGTGCGCAGATTGCCGATGTGCAGGTCGGCCGATGGGCTCGGGGCGAATCTGCCGGCGCTCACCCCCGCAATCTAGCTAGGCACGCTCCCACGGCGGCGTGTCGCCCATCTTCTCGTAGTACTTGGCGAGATGGCTCTTCACGCGGTCGATGTCGTCCTTCGGCAGGTCGACTCCGCCACGCGCGCCGTCCATGATGCCGCCCGCCGCCATCACGCCACGGGGGACGACCTTGAGGTTGTCGTCGACGACGTCTGCGATCAGCAGCTTGTACGCGGTGAAGTTGTCTTTGTTGTCGCTGTCATACCAGAGGTGCGCGTCCCGATATTTCTGGTTGGGGCCGTCCTCTGCGTTCGCCCACGTGCGCACCCGTTTCTCGGCGGCGCCGCCGTCCCATTCCCGGTCGCGGTCGGCGAGCGGAAGATCTTGAAAACTTGTGATTGACATGACTCCTGCGTGCCCGCATCGAGTCGGGCTAAACCGTTGCGCAGACGCAAAAGTTACAGTTCGGTCACGAACGTTGTGGAATTCCTGAGTGTGGGTAGCCCCCGAAGTGCCGGTCATACGATCGGTGGACATCGACGGCGGGTCCTGCGGTGTTGTTCACAGACAACGGTGCCGTGTGACGGTCATCCCGGAGCCGCGTCGTCCGACTCGAGGAACCGATGGACGCGCAAAACCCCGAGAACACCGCCGACCCGCAACACCCAGTAGTCGAGCAGGACCAGCCCCCGGGCGTCGTCAGAAAGGCGATCGCGGCGTCGGCGATCGGCAACGCCACGGAGTGGTTCGACTACGGCATCTACGCCTACGGCGTCAGCTACCTGTCGGCGGCCATCTTCCCCGGTGACGGGACGACCGCAACCCTGCTGGCGCTGATGACCTTCGCGGTGTCGTTCCTGGTCCGCCCACTGGGCGGATTCATCTGGGGGCCGCTCGGCGACCGCCTGGGGCGTCGTCAGGTGCTGGCGATCACGATCCTGCTGATGGCGGGCGCCACCTTCTGCGTCGGGTTGGTGCCCAGTTACGACACGATCGGGCTGTGGGCGCCGGTCCTGCTGGTCTTCCTGCGGATGGTCCAGGGCTTCTCTACCGGCGGCGAATACGGCGGGGCGGCCACGTTTATGGCCGAATACGCGCCGGCGCGCCGACGCGGGCTGCTGGGCAGCTTCCTCGAGTTCGGCACGCTGGCGGGCTTCTCCCTCGGCGCGCTGCTGATGCTGGGGTTCTCGCTGGTGCTCACCGAGGACCAGATGAACGTGTGGGGCTGGCGGCTGCCCTTCCTGGTCGCCGCGCCGCTCGGGCTGATCGGTGTCTACCTGCGGTCGCGGCTGGAAGAGACCCCGGTGTTCAAGGAACTGGAGCAGAAGGGCAAGCAGGAGGCGAACATCGGCACCGAGTTCAAGGACCTGATCGTTCGCTATTGGCGGCCGATCCTGCAGCTCGGTGGTCTGGTGGTCGCGCTCAACGTCGTCAACTACACCCTGCTGAGCTACATGCCGACGTATCTGGAGAACGCCATCGGCCTGTCCACCAACATGTCGCTGATCGTCCCGATCATCGGGATGCTGTCGATGATGGTGTTCCTGCCGTTCGCCGGCCTGGCGTCCGACCGGTTCGGGCGAAAGCCGATGTGGTGGTTCTCGCTGGCGGGACTGTTCATCGCCGTCGTGCCGATGTTCATGCTGATGTCGACCGGTCCGTTGGGGGCCGTCATCGGTTTCGCCGTGCTGGGCCTGATGTACGTGCCGCAGTTGGCGACCATCTCCGCAACGTTCCCGGCGATGTTCCCCACCCAGGTGCGCTACGCCGGGTTCGCGATCGCCTACAACGTATCGACGTCGATCTTCGGCGGCACCGCACCTGCGGTGAACGACTGGTTGGTCGTCGAAACCGGCAACAACCTGATGCCGGCCTTCTACATGATGGTCGCCTGTCTGATCGGGGTGATCGCCCTGGTCAAGGTGCCCGAGACAGCGCGCTGCCCGCTCAACGGCACCGAGACCCCGGGCACGCCCGAGGCACCCGCGCCGCTCGAATACGAACTGGTGGGCAGTCGCGGCTAGCTCACCGGTCAGCCGGCGACGGCGGCGACGGCGTCGGACCAGATGCCGGCCGCCTCGTCGATCTGTTCGGCGGTGACGACGAGCGCCGGGATGAACCGGACCACCTGCCCCCAGGCCCCACAGGTGAGCAGGAGCAGTCCCCGGCGACCGGCCTCGCGCTGGACCGCGGCTGCCGTGGTCGGGTCGGGTTTGCCTGCGGCGTCGCGGAATTCGGTTCCGAGCATCAGACCGAGCCCGCGCACGTCGCT
>CAZOIX010000389.1:2582-4745 GCA_964579685.1 uncultured Mycobacterium sp. | reverse complement strand
TGATCTCATAGGGAATGGGCTGCTGGGCGGTGTGCGGATGGTCCGGCCCCACGTAAACCCGCAGCTTCTTCTGGATCTGATGGCCGAGCTTGGTGTGCGGGATCATGCCCAGGATCGCCCTCTCGACGACCCGGTCGGCGTGCTTTTGCATCTCGTCACCGAGCGCACGCGCGCGCAGACCGCCGGGATAACCCGAGTGGCGGTAGGCCAGCTTCTTGTTCAGTTTGTCGCCGCTGATGGCGACCTTGTCAGCATTGATGACGACGACGAAATCGCCACCGTCGACATTCGGCGTGTATGTCGGCTTGTGCTTGCCACGCAGCAGATTCGCTGCTGCGACGGCGAGCCGGCCGAGCACCACGTCGGTGGCGTCGATGACGTACCACGAGTGTGTGGTGTCACCCGCCTTCGGCGTGTACGTAGGCACAGCGCTACCTCTCATCTATCGGGTTTGATCCCGGAGTGATCCGGGGGCCGGTCAGGCCTGCGGTGGGGAACCCTCGGCGACCGACGTAGACCCGAGGCCCCGGCGTACCGCATGCCAACGGTGCAGCTTACCTGCGGTCGTCCGCGCAGGTCAAAACGCCTTCTGCGAGGGTGCGGCCAAACATGGGGACACACCTGATTGCTCCGTCGGCCACGCCGCCGTATCCCAATCGGCTGCGAGTGCTCGTCGCATAGCCGCAGTTCAAAGCGGTTTGGGCCACCGCGGCTGCCTCTCCCACAGCCACGGTGGCCCAACCTTGGTGGGCTACCCGCCCCAGGCGTTGGCGGCCATCCGATCCGTGGCCGCGACCTCATCGGAGCCGTCGCGGACCGCGTTTCCCAACCTGATCAAGATGTCGTTCAGGGCGCTCGCGGCCTGCTCCCAGCGCGCCTGCTCGACGCGGTAGGCCTCGGCGGCCTGCCGTGTCCAGATTTCCTGAAGCGGGGCGATCTGAGCGCGCAGCTCGTCCAGCGCGGCATTCAGTCGCGCCGAGGTGGTGTGTATCTCCTGCCGGACGGTGTACTCGATCTCGGCGAAGTTGTACGAGAGCACGTTCTCCATGGTGGGTTCCTCACAGGTTGGTAGCGACGGCGCCGATCTGATGCGAATGGCCCTCTGCGGCGTCGCGAAGGGTCTGCTGATTCAGGCGGATCGTTTCGGCTATCCGCTGCAGTGCGGCGTGGAGTTTGACGGATTCGCCGTTCCATCGATCCACGACGTCGTGGAACCGCGACGCCGCCGCTCCGCCCCAGACAGATGCCGGCACACCACCCATGCGCCCGATGAAGGAGGCCAGCATCGCCCGGATTTCCTCGTTTCGTGCATCGGTCTTTCCGGCGATGGCCGTCATCAGATCGAAGTCGGTATTGAGTGCGCCACCTGCCGGTGTCGTCATCGGTGTCCTTTCCTCGTGCGTGCAGTCATGAAAGTTCGACGCGGTCACCGCGCATTCGGTTCCGTCGTTTTGCGATTGCTCTCAGCGCGCCACGCGCGCGGATCGAATCGCTCGATCGCAGGCTTCGCGGATGAGGTGTTCGCCGCCCGGCGCACTTTGACAACCGACCGCGATACGGGCAGTCCCATCGACCAACACCGTCCAGGCGATATTGCGGCCTGTGCGTACCTCTCTGTATGTCACCGCATCCCGGTCTGATCGCCGGTCCGACGGATTGAATTCGACGAAGACGCCGTCCCCCGCATCGGCCAATGCCGCGAGCAGAGAATCCGCGGTCGTCACGAGGTTGGCGGGCTGGCCGACGGTGGACTGGGTGATGTGCAGGGCGACGTTGCCGTCCGTTGATGAAACCACCTGTACCCGAGCCGATCCCGGACCTGACGTGATGCGTTGCGCAGTCCAGGTCGCCGGTACCAGTACCGCGATCCTGCCCTCGACGAGCAACGTCATCGGCATATCACTGTTCCGACGATCGGAACCGCCGTCGCGCAGCACAGCAAAAATGCCGCACAACACCATTGCGGGCAGCACGCCGGACAGCACGGCCAGTGCCGTGCGGCGCCGGCCCATGCCCGTCCGCTCCTCGGTCACGTTCTGCGGCTGACCCGGGCGACATACGGCGGCAGCGCGCCGGACCCAATCGTCGTCGGCGAACGTCACTGACACGCCGATGGCCCGGATACGCCCGGCGATCAACGAAGCGATGGGTTCGGCACCGAAC
>CAZOIX010000389.1:0-2572 GCA_964579685.1 uncultured Mycobacterium sp. | reverse complement strand
GCATCTATGAACACTCCCGCGGGCGCGCGGATCGCCGCCGATACGGCGTCGACTGCGGCGATGATGTCTTCGCCCCGCGGAACGACGGCGGTGATCGCCCCGAAGGCCGTCACGATCACCATATCCGAGGTGATCTCGACGACGGTGGTGTCAGCTGAGATCGCATGCCTCAGCACGGTGATTCGCTCCAACAGCACAACGTGGTCGGCCACAGTGCGGGCAGCCTGCCGGACCTTGCCGATCCTCGCCGGTGTCCACCACGCGGGACAAACGAGGACGGCCGTGTCGACATCGTCTCCCGCCGCCGCGCTCATCACATCGCACCACACGTCCTGTACGGATACGGGGCCCTGAGCTGACAATGCGAACTCGTCGTCAATGCAGTCGAGTGCGGCCGAAAGTAGTTCCGGCCGAATGGCGTTGGGTCCTCGAATCGTCCCGGGTCCAACCTCGATGACGACTTCACTCACGGTGGATCGGTCCAGGCCACCTGAAGCAGCTGGTTCTCAGCGCTTCTGGTGATCAACGTGCCCCTGCCAGGCGGAAGCGCCGACGGTCGTACCGCGCCGAGCAGCACACCCTCTTCCGGGCTGGCGCTCATCATCAAGCCCATACAACCGAGTTCACGCATCCTCGCCAGCACCGGATCGAACATCGCGCGCGCAGCACCGCCGGAGCGTCGGGCGACGACGACGTGTAGTCCGAGATCTTTCGCATGAGGCAGGAAGTCGGCGAGCGGGGCCAGCGGGTTACCTGTCGCTCCGGCGGCGAGGTCGTAGTCATCGATGACGAGATAGATGTCGGGACCCGACCACCACGACCGCATGCGCAATTGCTGCTGGGTGATGTTCTCTCCGGGCATGCGCGCTGCCAGCCGCTCGAGTATCGCCGGCACTCGTGTGGCCAGCGATGCCGGTGACATCGCATAGCCTGCGAGATGTTCGGACTCGACCACGCCGAGTAGCGTCCTGCGAAAGTCGACAATCTCGAGTTGAACCTCGTCCGCGGCTTTCACGCGCATCAGTTCCCGACACAACAGCCGCAGCAGCGCTGTCTTACCGCACCCTGCTTCACCGAGCACCAGCAGGTGCGGCTGTTCTTCGAAATCGATACCGACGGGCTCCAATTCGTGCTCACCGATGCCGATCAGAATTCGGTCCCCGGCCTGGTAGGCAACGTCGCCGCACTGAACGTGTGCCGGCAACAGCGCCACGACCGGCGCGACACTCGGGGCCCACCGGTCGCGCAGCCGTTCGGTATCCGCAGCGATCGCCTCGGCGAGACCAGCTGCGCTGGCATTGCCGTCCCACCGCGGCAACGCAATCGCGAATTCCCGGCGGTTCGCCGCGATGCCGCGTCCGGGCGGTCGCCCGGACAGGTCGCGCGCGAGCTTACGGTCCATTTCCGATTCGGCAGGGTCCCCGAGTCGAAGCTCGACCCTGGTCCCGATCTGGTCCTTCAACGCAGGCCGCAACTCGGCCCAGCGCGATGCAGCCACCACGATATGCACGCCGAACGAAAGACCCTGGGCGGCAATCGCTGTGATCGTGCTTTCAAGATCGTCGAATTCCTGCCGCAGCGTCGCCCAGCCGTCCACAACCAAGAACACGTCGCCGAACGGATCATCGGCGGCATCCGATTCACCCAAAGCCCTCCGGCGACGATAGTCCGCCATCGAATCGATCCCCATACGCCGGAACGACGACTCCCGCGACCGCACCACCGATCCCACCACTGCGACGGTGCGACGGCACAATTCGGCGTCCCGGCGCTCCGCCATCGACCCGACATGCGGTAGCCGTCGCAGCGAGGACAATGCCCCACCACCGAAGTCCAGACAGTAGAACGCGACGTCCGACGGACCATTGCGCTGCGCCAGTCCCAACATCATCGTGCGCAACGCCGTCGACTTCCCGGCCCTCGGAGCGCCGACGACCGCCACATTTCCTGCTGCGCCGTCCAATTCGACGACAAGCAGATCGCGGCGCTGCTCGTACGGATTGTCCACCACTCCGATCGGCACCGTCAGACCGTGGCCGTGGACCGGCGTCACCATGTCGAGGGTCGGCGACTCTGCCAGCGGAGGCAACCACACTTGATGCGCGAGCGCCCCGCGGTCGCCCAACCGATCCAGTACCGCATCCAGCACCGTGGCAGCCGGCTGGACAGCCTCGGCCGGCTCGTCGATCGCGCCCGTCCGCGCGGCCGTGAACAGCACCGGGCGCGCCGGTCTCCTCGCCACGGCCGCACCGCGTCGTTGGCCGACGGGGCCGGACACACAGGCGGTCTGGAACCGCACGAGCTCTCCCGACGCGGACTTGAGATACGCCGCGCCGGGTGTGCTCGGAAGATGATGGGCGTCAGGAACGCCGAGGACCGCGCGAGATTCGCCGGCGGAGAAGGTCTTGAGACAGATCCGATACGACAGGTGCGTCTCCAGCCCCCGCAACCGGCCCTCATCCAATCGCTGGCTGGCGAGCAACAGGTGCATGCCCAGCGATCGGCCCAACCGGCCGATCGCCACGAACAATTCGGCGAAATCGGGGTGCTGGCTGAGGAGTTCGGAGAACTC
>CAZOIX010000388.1:0-4754 GCA_964579685.1 uncultured Mycobacterium sp. | reverse complement strand
GCAGCGATGATTCCAGTGGACGAGGCCGACGTCGACTCAGCTGTCGATCAGATAGCCGTCGATGAAGTCGTGTAACGCGGGCGCGAGGGCATCGACACCGGCATCGTTGAGTTTGGCGAGCAGGATGATGCCCTGATATTGGGCGAGGAGTGCATGGGCCAGCCGGTCTGGATCCGTGCCGTCGCGCAGCACTGAAGCTGCGGCGGCGTCGTGGCATGTGGCGGCGAGGTGGCGTTCCATGGTGGCCAGCACCTGAGCCAGGTGTGCTCGCAGATCGTCGTCGGTCGTCGACAGCTCGGCGGCGAGGTTTCCGAACGGGCAGCCAACCGCCCGTCCGAACTGCGCCTCCAATGCCGTTTGAATGCTGCCGATCGCGTCGGGGATGGCGTGCAGTCGTTGCGCAGGCGTCGCCGCGGGGGAGCCGGACAACCGTCGCGCAAAGAGTTCCGCATGCAGGTCGATCACGGCTTTGGCGAGTTCGGACTTGGACGAGAAGTAGTGATAGAAGCTGCCCTTTCGGACATCGGCGGCCTGGCACAATTCGTCGACGCCGACGGCCTGATAGCTGCGCTCGAGAAACAGGCGGGCGGCCGTCGCGACGATCCGCTCCCGTGCATCCGAGGTGCGTGGCATATCAGGATTCTACGATAGTTGACCGGTCGGTCAACTCAGGGCTACGGTGTGACCATGACTGCTGAGGTCTTCCGGACGCCGGACGAACGCTTTGACAATCTGCCGGGCTACGACTTTGCGCCCAACTACGTCGACGTCGATGGTTTGCGAATGCACTACGTCGACGAGGGGCCGCGCAGCGGCAGGCCGATCGTGTGTTTCCACGGTGAGCCGAGTTGGGCCTATCTCTACCGCAAGATGGTCGGCCCACTTGTCGACGCCGGGCACCGGGTCGTCGCCCCCGACTACGCCGGGTTTGGGCGATCCGACAAGCCGACCGACCGGGGTTGGTACACCTACGACCGGCACACCGAGCTGACGTCGCGTGTACTCGCCGGTCTCGATCTGCGCGACGCCATCGTCGTGGTGCAGGACTGGGGCGGTGCGATCGGACTGCGCTGGGCCGTCGAGAACGCCGATCGAGTAGGGGCGCTGGCGATCTTCAACACCGGATTGTTCACCGGGCGGGTTTCGAAGGGCTTCATGAACTGGCGGGCATTCGCCGAGAAGAACCCGGACCTGCCGGTCGGCTTCGTGATCCAGGGTGCGACGGCGACCGACCTACCGGATGACGTGGTGGCCGCCTACGATGCACCGTTCCCCAACGCGGAGTCGAAGGCCGGTGCCGCGCAGTTCCCCATGCTGGTGCCGATCGCCGAAGATGCTCCGGGCGCGCAGGTCATGAGCGCGGTTGCCGGCGAGCTGTCGCGGTGGCAGAAGCCGGCATTGGTGGCGTTCTCCGATCAGGATCCGATTTTCCCGTATCCCAAAGCGGGACAGGCGTTCTGCGACCTGATTCCCACCGCGACGGAGCAGGTGAAGATCGAAGGCGCGTCGCACTTCCTGCAGGAGGATCGCGGCGAGCGGTTGGCCGAAGAGGTGCTAAAGCACCTGACCTGAGGTGCTAGAGACCGTACTTCTGCTTGATCTCCCTGGTCTGGATCTGCTCGACGATGATGCCGACCAGAGGGATCGTGCCCGCCAGCAGCACACCGACGGTCTTGGCGATCGGCCAGCGCACCTTGACCGCAAGGTTGGCGGTGAAGAGCAGGTACACGAAGTACACCCAGCCGTGCACCACGGCGATCCAGTTCAATCCCTCGACGCCGAAGCCGTACTTCATCACCATCTCGTAGCACAGCGCGATGAGCCAGATGCCCGTGATCCAGGCGGTGGTCCGATAGCCCAGCAGTGCCTTTCGGATGCTTTCAACGGGTGTGCCGGTGGTCTCCGTCATGTCGTCGGTCGTTCCTTGTCTTCGTTGGCGAGGTCGGCGAGGTAGGCGTTGTACTCGCTCAACACGGGGTCGTCATCGTCGGGTGTGACCGCAGCTTTAGGTCGTTCGGGCAGCAGGCCCGCGGGTATCTCGGTGACTTCATCCTGCCGCGTCGGCTCGGGCGGGGCTTCCTCGTAGCGGACGAACTTGTAGTACGCGTAGACGACGAAGCCCGCGAACAGCGGCCACTGCAGCGCATAGCCGAGATTCTGAAAGGTGCCCGACGCGGACTCGAAGCGGGTCCACTGCCACCAGGCCAGCGCCAGACAACCGGCAGCGCCGAGGATCGCCAAAGCGATGAGCGCCGGTCTCCTACGCCGCGTAGTGGACACCAGTCAACGGTACCGCGCGGGTCTTCGGGCCGATGAACTCGTCTAGACGAGCTGTGTCCGCCTTTCGGTAGACCGACACGATGAATTTTGTCGACCGCGTCCAGTGGATACCGAGGTTGTCGAGTGCGGCGGTGAACAGCCCGATGATGTCGTCGGATCGGTTCGAGAAGTGGTAGCGGACGCTGGCAACGCCGCGGTCGTTGGCGACCACGCGGCAGCCGTCACTGTGGATGAGTCCGAGGACGAATTCTTCGGTGGCCTGATCGACGAGCGCTTGTTGCCAGGGTTCGAGGACTATCCGCCGATTGTGCTTCACGCCTGGGCCGTGCTGAGGGAACAGGCAAGGCCAGTGCTTGGAGTACAACGAAACGGCGACACATCCAACGCGTTTCACAATGCCTGCTCGTTGGTCTGGCATGAGCATCTCGATGGCCTGACAGCAGCGCTCGATGATTGCAGGGTATTTCTGGTCCAGCACGACGCGGAGACGCCAGACTCGACGACTCCGGGAGATGCAACCATCGCCGAGATACATGCCGAGCAGATACGAATAAGGCGCTGCGGGCAATGCTGCGAAGTTATGGCCAACGCCGCACTCCGCGGAGCCGGCCGGCACTCTTGATCGGACTTGCGCACGGCAGCGCCAGTCGCGCACCGTTGGACGCGGGATGCCGGTCAGTCGAGCGATGGTGCAGTCGTTCATGCCCGCGGCGATCAGCTTTCGCACCGTCTCGAATTCGTCTGCTGACCGCATCGTCGGGCCTTTCGCCGGGTGCCTCCACCGTAGGAAGCGCCACCGACAGATGCGCCAAGCCAACAGGTACGATTGCCACCTGCGCGCGAGTGTCGGAACTGGCAGACGAGATGGCTTTAGGTGCCATTGTCCTATGGGCGTGGGGGTTCGAGTCCCCCCTCGCGCACTCTTCTTCGCCTCAGATCTCCGGCTTGCGATCAGCCCACGGTTGCGCCTGCTCCAATTGACTCGCGATGCGAATCAGGACGTCCTCGCGTCCATACGCCGCGACGAGTTGCACACCGATCGGCAGTCCGTCGGCCGTCCATTCCAGGGGAAGGCTGACGGCCGGCTGGCCGCTGGTGTTGAACGGGGGAGTGAACGGCACGAAATCACCCGCGCGGCGCATCGGTGACAGGGGGTTGTCGGGGTCGTTGACGATCGTGCCGAGCTTGAGCGGCAGTTCGGCAAGGGTCGGCGTGAGCAGCAGATCCCAGCCCTCGTCGTGCCACCATGCGTGCATCGCCCGGCGGAACTGTGCGACACCGGAGAGCGCGAGCGCGTAGTCGATGGCCGAGAAGTGTTTCGCGATGTCCGCCTGCGCCCGGTTCATCGGCTCCAATTCGTGCTCCTCGAGCGGACGACCGAGCTGGTCTTCGAACCGCCGCGCCGAAAGACCCACGTTGGCGCTCCACATCGCACCGAACATCGCGCCGAGCGCCTGGTCCTCCATGGCCTTCGGCCACGCCGCGTCGACGTGGTGGCCCAGCGATTCGAGCAGCTTTCCGACGGATTGCGTCGCTTGGGCGACGTCGCTGTCGACGTGCCCGCCCTGCGCGTGGTGGTCGAGTATGCCGATACGCAGCCGACCCGGATCCGCAGTAAGTTCCTCGAGATAGGGACGTGCGGGCGCGGCCGCGATCACGGTATCGCCGACGCCTGGTCCGCGCGTCGCGTCGAGCAATGCGGCCGTATCCCGCACGGTGCGACTGACGCAGTGCTCGACCGCCAGTCCGCTCTCGTCGCGGACCGGGCCAAGCGTGATGCGGCCCTGGCTCGGTTTGAGACCGACGAGCCCACAACACGAGGCGGGGATGCGGATCGATCCGCCGCCGTCGCTGGCGTGGGCGAACGGCACCATCCCCGAGGCCACCGCCGCGGCCGCTCCGCCGCTCGAACCCCCTGGCGTGCGTGTCGCGTCCCATGGGTTGTGCGTCGCACCCCACGCGATCGGCTCGGTGGTCGGCACGCTGCAGAGTTCGGGGCTGTTCGTGCGTCCGGCGATCACCAGCCCCGCCGCGCGATAACGGCTGACGAGTGTCGTATCCGCGTCGGCGGTGACACGCGCTTGTTTGAGCGCGACGTTGCCGTTGCTGATCCGCTGGCCGGCGTAATTGGCGAAGAGATCCTTGATCAGGAAGGGCACGCCGCGGAACGGACCGTCGGGGAGAGCGGGGCTCGCGGCGATCTCGCGGGCGTGGTCGAACCAGCGGATGACGACTGCATTGAGGGCCGGATCGATCCGTTCGATCCGCTCGATCGCGGCTTCCAGCAACTCGCTGGGCGACGCCGCGCCCGACGCGACGAGCGCCGCCTGGTCGGTCGCATCCATCCAACGGGTCTGGTCGGCAAGCGGGCTCATGACGATGGCCTCCTCAGCCGTGTGTCGCGAAATACTTCTGTCCGCCTGCCGGTATTCGCCCGAAGCCGGCCTTCAGCAGGGGTGCCAGCACCTTGACGG
>CAZOIX010000387.1:0-4756 GCA_964579685.1 uncultured Mycobacterium sp. | reverse complement strand
GGGTTTCTACCATGTCAAGCTGCTGCCATTTGGCAAAGCTGTTAACGGTTGTCGTGGTCGGTGTGCAGGTGGCCGAAGACAACGCTGGTTGATCGTCGCAGTCCGTTGTGCCACAGGGTCTTCGCGACGATCCACCAGAAGCTTGAGATCACGCGACACCTTATCGACAGAGGCCACCGGCAGATCGGGCTCGCGCAGGAAACCACGAGCGACCGTCAGCGCTTCGATCGGATCGGACTTGCCCCGGGTGCGCGCCGAGGCCCGAGCCTGAGCCATCAATTTCGGCAGCACCCGCACAACCGTCTGACCCACGGCGAACAGGTCGCGTTCCAGGCGCGACACATGCCGGCAGACGTCGATCGCCCAGATTACGTCGACGCCGAAACGCTCGCGGGCCCGCTTACCGCCTCGGCATGCCCGCCGCTGACCGCTGTGACGGTCTTCTCGCCGAGCTTGCGACCCGCCTCGTCGACGACATCGACGAAGGCGTGGGTGCGACTCGTGCACATCCGCTCCAACAACAACCATGGCGGTTTGCCTCCATTCACTGTGAGGTGACGTTGGGCCGACCCCCCGGATGCATCTCAGTGGGGCGATGCCACGCTCTCATATAGTCACGCCGGCAGGTCCGTCACACCGGATGCCGAAAAACCCATGAACGGCAACCCGAAGGCGGCAGCGATGCTGAGAGCCAGACACCAGGTGATCGGGATCCAACCGCCGCAACAAGCGGCAGCCCTCACCCTGACACTGAGGCGATGCTAGCGTAGGGATACGAGGTGCCCGCGCGCCGAACCGTTGGTGAGGCGCAGGGGAACGAGGGAAGCCGGTGAGATTCCGGCACAGGCCCGCTACGGTGATCCGCGGCCGCTCCCGACAGGGAGCCGCACCCGGTCAGTCCGAATACCGGCCTCGCGTGCCCCAACATCTGTTGGCAATCAGGAGCGGAGCCTCTCATGCTGCAGCAGTTCCCGTTTCCCGCCGTGCTGGGCGGTGATGCCGACGCACCCGAAGGACTCGACGACATGGCCCTCGCGCTTGTACTGAGCGCTATCGCGCCGGGCATCGGCGGGGTGCTCATCCGAGGCGAGAAAGGCACTGCCAAATCGACACTGGTGCGCGCACTTGCCGACATCCTGCCTCCGATCGACGTCATCGTCGGGGACCGCTTCTCGTCGGATCCCGTTGAGCCGCAACCCCTCTCCCCCGATGGACCATTTGGGCCGGACGCCGCCGTCGAGACACGTCCTGTGCGCCTCGTCGAACTGCCGGTTGGAGCGACCGAGGACCGCGTCGCGGGTTCGATCCACCTCGAACGTGCGCTCAGTGACGGTGCCATCGACTTCGAGCCGGGTCTGCTGGCCAAGGCACACCGCGGAATCCTCTACGTCGACGAGGTGAACCTGCTCCCAGACCACCTCGTGGATCTCCTGCTTGACGCCGCGGCGATGGGTCGGCTGACCGTCGAGCGCGAGGGCATATCAGTGACTCACGCAGCACGGTTCGTGATTGTGGGAACCATGAATCCGGAAGAGGGCGAGCTCCGCCCTCAGCTGCTCGATCGCTTCGGACTCACCGTGGAGGTGGCGGCTCCCCGCGATCCCGCGCAGCGCGCCGAGGTGGTGCGGCGTCGACTTGCGTATGACGACGACCCCGCGGCGTTCCGCGCGCTCTACGTCGATAGCGAGAATGACTTGCGGGAGCGAATTCAACGGGCGCAGAGGCGGATTGCGAGCATAGCACTCAGCCCGCAGCTTCTGCTCAAGGTTGCCGAGGTGTGCTCGGCATTTGGCGTCGACGGCATGCGCGCTGACATCGTCACCGCAAGAACGGCTATCGCCCATGCGGCCTGGCATGGCCGCGACGACGTGACCATCGACGATCTACGGGCGGCCGTGCGGCTCGCACTTCCACACCGACGGCGACGCAACCCGTTCGACGCTCCGGGCCTTGACGAGGCCGAGCTGGACAACCTGCTTCCTCGCGAACCTTCGGGAGGAGACGATCCCGATCCCGACGGGCCCGGCGGCGATGAAAGCGCCGAGGATTCCGGTGAGGTTTCTGCGCAGCGTCCCGAATGTGGAGGGTCAGCAGCGTCCAGCCACGGGGAGGCGGGGCCGGTCGGGGCCGGACAGCCCTATCGGGCCCGGCTGCTCACTGTCGCCGGCGTTGGCGACGGACAGGCTGGTCGCCGCAGCAGGGCGCGGACGACGGCGGGACGCCGCATCGGCGCATCGCCGCTTGCCACCGCAGGCGCGAGCATTCACCTGAGCGAAACAATTCGGATGGCCGCCCCACGGCAACGCGCGCGTGGCCGCAACGTTGGCCGACTCATCCTTGCCTCGGAGGACTTGCGTCGGGCCGTGCGGGAAGGTCGTGAGGCCAACCTGGTGCTGTTCGTCGTTGACGTCTCTGGATCCATGGCTGCCAGGGAGCGCATGCGTCGAGTGAAGACGGCGATTCTGTCCCTTCTGCTCGATGCATACCAGCGACGAGACACTATCGGGGTGGTGACGTTCCGCGACGAAGTAGCCGATGTCGCCTTGCCGCCGACCCGGTCGGTCGAAGCCGCGGCCAGGCGACTCGACGAGCTACCCGCTGGTGGTCGCACCCCGCTGGCCGAGGGCCTGCTCACGGCCGCCGACGTCGTCCGCCGCGAGCGGCTGCGTGACCCGGGTCGGCGCCCGCTGCTGGTCGTCATCACAGACGGTCGCGCGACAGCTGGGCCTGACGCCGTCGGTCGAGCGCATCAGGCGGGCGCCATGCTCGCCGGTCAGGGCGTCGCCGCGGTGGTCGTCGATTGCGAGAGCGGGCGGATGCGGATGGGATTGGCCGCGACGCTCGCCCAACACATGTGCGCCGACCACGTTCCGCTCGTCGAGGTCAGCGCGGACGCCCTCGTTGATATCGTGCGCGATGCCGTCCAAGGTGAGGCGGCCTGATGCCACAAGGACGACCGGTCGCTATCCCCGGTGACAACCTGACCACCCGGCAGCGACGTAACCGAGCGCTCGTCATCGTGCACACCGGCGACGGCAAGGGTAAGTCCACCGCCGCATTCGGACTCGCGCTTCGCGGATGGAGCCAAGGCTTCCGGATCGGGGTCTTCCAGTTCGTCAAGTCCGCGAAGTGGCGTATCGGAGAGCAGACAGCGCTCGAGCGCCTCGGCTCGCTGAATTCCCAGACAGGCGAGGGCGGACCAGTCGAGTGGCACAAAATGGGGTCAGGCTGGTCGTGGAGCCGCAAGGCGGGCAGCGAAGCCGACCATGCCGCAGCGGCTGCCGAGGGGTGGTCCGAGATCAAGCGGCGGCTTGCCGCCGAAACCCATGATTTGTACGTCCTCGACGAGTTCACCTACCCGATGGCCTGGGGCTGGGTCGACGTCCAGGACGTCATCGACGCCTTGGCACACCGTCCCGGCCGCCAGCACGTCATCATCACCGGCCGTCGAGCCGATCCGCGGCTGACCGAACTCGCCGACCTGGTCACCGACATGGGAAAGGTCAAGCACCCCATGGACTGCGCTCAGAAGGGACAGCGGGGTATCGAATGGTAGCCACGGCGCTGCCTCGCATCGCGGTCGCGGCACCGGCTTCCGGACATGGCAAGACGACGGTGGCGACGGGGCTGATGGCAGCGCTGTCGGCACGCGGATTGGACGTATCGGGACACAAGGTCGGCCCCGATTACATCGATCCCGGCTATCATGCGATGGCTACGGGCCGGCCCGGCCGCAATCTCGACCCGTTCCTGGTCGGCGACAAACGCATCGTCCCGTTGCTTCTGCACGGTGCAGCCGGCGCCGACGTCGCAGTCATCGAGGGCGTCATGGGCTTGTTCGACGGGCGACTGGGCGGCGCCGGCGAAGCCTCGACCGCTCACGTCGCACGTCTCACGTCGTCGCCGATCGTGCTCGTGATCGACATCTCCCACGCCTCGCGTACCCACGCGGCGGTCGTCGCGGGACTGGCCACTTTCGATCCATCGCTGCACATCGCGGGGGTGATCCTGAACAAGGCCGCCAGCACGCGGCATGCTGATGAGGTCCGCGACGCCATGGTGCGCACCGGTGTTCCGGTTCTCGGCCTCCTCCCGCGCGACGCGTGCGTCGAAACACCGTCCCGCCACCTCGGGCTCGTGCCCGCCGCCGAACGGGCCGAATCCGCTGCGACGCTCACCCGTCTGGCGACATTCATCGCCGAACACGTCGATGTCGACCTGGTCGTCGAAATCGCCCGAAGGGCAAAAACTCTGGACGGCCGACGTTGGGATCCGGCCGCCGAGATTGCCGCACCGTCAGCGGCCAGACCGCGCGTTGCGATGGCCGGTGGCCGTGCCTTCACGTTCCGCTACGTCGAAGCCGAAGAGCTGCTACGCGCGGCGGGCTGCGACGTCGTCGACTTCGACCCGCTGACCGACAAATCGCTTCCGGTGGCCACCTCAGGGCTCTACCTCGGCGGCGGCTTTCCCGAAGTGCACGCCGCCGAGCTGGCCGGCAACGTGGAGTTGATCAACCACCTGCGCGCGGCGATCACCGCCGGAATGCCAACGGTCGCCGAATGTGCAGGTCTGACCTATCTCTGCGCCTCCCTGGACAACATGCCGATGATCGGAGCGCTGGGCGCGACCGCCGCCATGACTAAGGAGCTCACCCTGGGTTATCGAACCGCCGTTGCGCCCGCCGACTCCCTGCTCGCCAGGACGGGCGAGCGCATCACCGGTCGCGAGGCGAGCGGGAGCCGGCTGATGTGCGCGA
>CAZOIX010000386.1:0-4758 GCA_964579685.1 uncultured Mycobacterium sp. | reverse complement strand
CACCGTAGGCAAGATGCGGAGGGATGACGACTTCGCGGAAGCCGCCGGGCGTCAGCGGCTCGAACGGCGCCTTGAACGCGGGCAGGCCGGTAATCGCCAGCGCGCCCTGCGGCGTGCCGTGGTAGGCGATCGCACGCGAAACCACCTTGTGCTTACCGGGTTTGCCGGTCAGCTTGAAGTAGTTCTTGGCCAGCTTCCACGCCGACTCGACGGCCTCGCCGCCGCCGGTGGTGAAGAACACGCGGTTGAGATCGCCGGGTGCGTAACCCGCAATGCGCTCGGACAGCTCGATCGCCGTCGGCGTGGCATACGACCACAGCGGGAAGAACGCCAGCGTCTCCGCCTGCTTCGCGGCGGCCTCGGCGAGTTCCTTTCGACCGTGGCCGACCTGGACGACGAACAGGCCCGACAGGCCGTCGATGTAGCTCTTGCCCTTGCTGTCCCAGATGGTGACGCCTTCGCCGCGGGTGATGATCGGCGGTGTGATGCCCGCGCCGTGGCGGGCGAAGTGCCCCCACAGGTGGCGGTTGGCGGCGGCGCCGAGTTCTTCTGAAATGTCCTTGATATCTGTAGCGGTCATCTTGTGCCCCAATTGTATTGCTGTTTAACGAGTTTCAGGTAGACGAGTGTCTCGGTGGATATCACTCCTGGCAAAGCGCGGATTTGGGTGTTGAGTAGGTCGAGTAGATCGTCGTCGTCGGCACACACGACTTCACAGATGGCGTCGAAGGAGCCCGCGGTGAGCACCACGTAGTCGACGGACTCGATCGCCGCCAGTTTCTCGGCCACGCGGGTGGTGTCGCCGGTGCAGCGGATGCCGATCATCGCCTGGCGAGCGAAGCCCAGTTGCATCGGGTCGGTGACCGCAACGATCTGCATCACGCCTGCGTCGACCATCCGCTGTACCCGCTGCCGAACCGCGGCTTCGGACAGGCCGACCGCCTTGCCGATGCCCGCGTAGGAGCGTCGGCCGTCCTGCTGCAACTTCTCGATGATCTGCTTCGACAGGTCGTCAAGCGGGAACGCCGCGCCAGGCCGGGATTGGTTGACGCGGAACGATACGGGTCCGAGACCCGGGTTAGCCATGCACAAGATTGTGCACGGAATCCGTCGCGGCAAGCAACCATGACCATGAAATCACGCGTTCGGGGGATCTCTGGCTGCAGGAATACGTAGCTTGGCGGCCTGGCGTCGGCTAGCGTTGGCCCATGACTGTGTCTTCTCCCAAGGCCGTGTCCACGAACGTGGCGAGCAGCTGGATCGACGGGGCCCCGGTGGTCACCGGGGGCGGACTACATCAGGTGATCAACCCGGCCGACGGCACGCCCGTGGCCGAAATGGCGTTGGCCACGTCCGCCGATGTCGACCACGCCGTGACATCCGCCCGCGCCGCGTTGCGCGACTGGGCGACGGCCACTCCCGTCGACCGTGCCGGGGTGCTCGCCAAACTCGCCGAACTGGTCGACGCCAACGCGGAGCAGATCATCGCCGAGGAGGTGAGCCAGACCGGTAAGCCGGTGCGGTTGGCACGAGAGTTCGACGTTCCCGGCAGCATCGACAACATCTCCTTCTTTTCCGGAGCGGCCCGTCATCTCGAGGGCAAGGCCACCGCCGAATATTCCGGCGACCACACCTCGAGCATCCGGCGCGAGGCCGTCGGCGTCGTCGCGACGATCACGCCGTGGAATTACCCGCTGCAGATGGCGGTGTGGAAGGTGTTGCCCGCGTTGGCCGCTGGGTGCAGCGTCGTGATCAAACCAGCGGAGCTGACACCACTGACGACGCTGACGTTGGCGCGGTTGGCGACCGAGGCAGGCGTGCCTGACGGCGTCTTCAACGTCGTCACCGGAGCCGGTGGCGATGTGGGCACCACGCTTGCCGGGCACCCCGACGTCGACGTGGTGACCTTCACGGGGTCGACGCCGGTGGGCCGCAAGGTGATGGCCGCGGCCGCGGTGCACGGTCACCGCACGCAGCTGGAGCTGGGCGGCAAGGCGCCCTTTGTGGTGTTCGATGACGCTGACCTGGACGCCGCGATCCAGGGTGCGGTCGCCGGGTCACTGATCAACACCGGCCAGGACTGCACGGCGGCGACCAGGGCGATCGTCGCTCGACCGCTCTACGACGACTTCGTCGCCGGCGTCGCTGAGGTGATGAGCGCGGTGGTGGTCGGCGACCCGGGCGATCCCGACACCGACCTGGGCCCGCTGATCTCGATGGCGCACCGCGCGAAGGTGGCGGGCATGGTCGAACGTGCGCCGGGACAGGGCGGGCGCGTCGTCACGGGCGGCAGAGCACCCGATCTACCAGGCTCGTTCTACCGGCCGACGCTGATCGCCGATGTCGACGAGAGCTCCGAGATCTACCGCGACGAGATCTTCGGCCCGGTGCTGACCGTGCGGTCATTCACCGATGACGACGATGCGCTACGCCAGGCCAATGACACCGCCTTCGGTCTTGCGGCGTCGGCGTGGACGCGGGATGTGTACCGGGCACAACGCGCATCGCGGGAGATCGACGCGGGCTGCGTGTGGATCAACGACCACATCCCGATCATCAGCGAGATGCCCCACGGCGGCGTCGGCGCGTCCGGGTTCGGCAAGGATATGAGCGATTACTCGCTCGAGGAGTACCTGACCATCAAGCACGTGATGAGCGACATCACCGGCGTGGCCGACAAGGCGTGGCACCGGACGATATTCACGAAGCGCTAGCGGAGCTGAAAATGGGTACCCCGCCTCTGTCCTGCGACGGAGGTGTGCGATGAGCGCGACGACAGCTGAATCACCCGGCCCGCGATTGAAGAAGGCTCTCAGTCAGCGACAGCTCAGAATGATCGCGATCGGCGGCGTGATCGGCGCCGGTCTTTTCGTCGGATCGGGCGTCGTCATGGCTGAGACGGGTCCCGGTGCGTTCATCAGTTACGCGTTGTCCGGCGTGCTGATCATCATGGTGATGCGGATGCTGGCCGAGATGGCGGTGGCCAATCCATCCACAGGATCGTTCGCCGACTACTCCCGTGACGCGCTCGGCCACTGGGCCGGCTTCTCGGTGGGCTGGCTGTACTGGTACTTCTGGGTGATCGTCATCGGGTTCGAGGCGATCGCCGGTGCCAAGATCGTGCAGTACTGGATCGACATCCCACTGTGGTTGTGCGCGTTGATCTTCATGGTGCTGATGACCGCGACGAATCTGTTTTCGGTGAAGTCCTACGGCGAGTTCGAATTCTGGTTCGCGGGCATCAAAGTCGCGGCAATCGTGGTCTTCATCGCGATCGGGGCGAGCTTCGTGCTCGGACTGTGGCCGGGTAAGTCCGCCGACTTCTCCAACCTCTGGAGCCACGGCGGATTCATGCCTATGGGCGCAGGCGTCATCACCGTGGGCATCGTCACGGTGATCTTCTCGATGGTCGGACCCGAGATCGCGACGATCGCCGCCGCAGAGTCGTCGGATCCGGAGAAGGCGGTTTCGAAGGCCGCCAATTCGGTGATCTGGCGCATCCTGATCTTCTACGTGCTTTCGGTGTTCCTGCTGGTGACGATCGTGCCATGGAACGACGAGGACCTTTCCGCGTCACCGTTCGTCGCCGCCTTCACCGACATGGGGATCCCGTACGCCAACCACATCATGAACGCGGTGGTGTTGACGGCCGTGCTGAGCTGTCTGAACTCCGGGATGTACACGGCATCGCGCATGCTGTTCGTTCTCGCCGCACGAAATGAGGCGCCAGAACGTTTGGTGCACTTGACCAGTCGTGGTGTCCCCGCCAACGCGATTCTCTTCTCGTCGATCGTCGGTTTCGCGTGCGTCTTCGCCGCCGCCTTCGCCGAGGAAACCATCTTCGCGTTCCTGCTCAATTCCAGCGGCGCGATCATCCTGTTCGTCTACATCCTCATCGCGATCTCGCAGATCGTGTTGCGCTACCGCAACAAAGATGCCAAGTACCGGCTGAAGATGTGGCTGTTCCCGGTGCTGTCGATCCTGACCACCGCGGGGATGCTCGCGATCCTGGTGCAAATGGCGTTGGACGACAATCTCTTCTGGCAGCTGGCGCTGAGCCTGGCATCGTGGGCAGTGGTGTTGGGGCTGTTCTTCGTCAATAAGCGGTTCAACAGCAGCCACCACATCGACTCGGACGCCGCGGAGGCCAAGGCGCGCACCTTCACCAGCTAACCGGCCTTCGGGACCGGTATTGACGAAGCGGCAGTTGAGTGTGGCTTAGGCTGCACCGATGCGGCGTAACTTCCCGTTGCTGTTGGCGAACGGAACGCTGTACGAAGGGGCCATCCAGCTCACCAGCGTGTCAACGGTATTGCCGTTTCTGTGCGTCGAACTCGGTGGACCAACCATCGTCGCCAGCCTCATCGTTCCCGTATTCACTTTGGGTTTGGTGGCCGGCAATTTCATCGCCTCCCGGATCTTGGTGTGGACCACCTCGGCGATGGTGCTGTTGACCGGCTTTGCGTTAGGTCAGGCCGTACCGATCCTGGCCAATGCGGTCAACATCGCGTTTGCGCCGTCGTCTACGGCCGCCTACGCGCTGTTGCTGACCGCTGCCACGATCGGCGTGGTCACCGGCTCTTCGGCCGTGCTGTATCCGGTGGCCACGTCGGCGTTGTTAACGCCGGACCGCCGCGGTCAGTTGTACTTGCGGCAAGCGGGTTTCGCTGCCGTGCTGCTCATGGTCATCACCGGTTTCTCCGTGGCGTTCGCATCCGATGATTCGCCGGGCCTCGACAACGGGGAACTGCTCTGGGT
>CAZOIX010000385.1:0-4760 GCA_964579685.1 uncultured Mycobacterium sp. | reverse complement strand
CCCCTGTATCCAATTCGAGGATCGGTGGTACTCCGGCGACGAGGTCGCCGCATACGGCGCGGCGCTCGCCGACGTCCTCCGCCGTGGCGGGGTGGACGACGCTGCTCCCGTCGGCCTCGTGGTTCGCAACCGGTTGCCGCATGCCGCCGCCATCATCGGCTTCCTCGCCGCAGGCCGCCCGGTCTCGATGATCTATTCCTTCCAGTCGCCCGAGGCGATCGCCCGAGACGTCGAGAAGTTGGAACTCTCGGCGATCGTCGCGGATCGCGAGGACTGGACCGATGACGTCGCCGCGGCCTGCGCTCGCGCGGGCTCCGCAGGTGTGGCCGTCTCGCTGTCGGATCCCTCGGTGGCGCCCGTTCCGGGGCTCGAGCGCCGCGACCGATCGCGTCGCCACACGGAGGTGGAACCCGGTGTGGCACTGCAGATCCTGACCAGCGGTACCACCGGTCCACCAAAACGACAGGCGATCAAGACGCCGGTGCTCGAGCGGACCGTCTTCAGCGTGACCAGCGGGGAGACCGCGCCGTCGGACGCGCCACCGGAGCTGGCCTACTGGCAGTTCGGCGGCATCGGGGTCTGTCAGCTCGTCGCGGGTGTGCACAATGCCAGGCGCATCGTGATGCTGGAGCGATTTTCCGTCGACGGATTCGTGAACGTGATCAAGACGCACGGCGTCAAGCGCTCCGGTGTGCAGCCCGCAGTCGTGCGGATGTTGCTCGACGCGGGAGTGGCCAAAGAGGATCTGGCGTCCCTGGAGTTTCTGATCAGTGCGTCGGGTCCGCTCGATCCCGCGACCCGCGACGAATTCGAGAACCACTTCGGCATCCCGATCCGATTGGCCTATGGCGCAACGGAGTTCGCCGGGTCGCTGTGCGCATGGACACCGGATCTGGTCGAGCAGTTCGGCGAGTCCAAACGCAACAGCGTCGGCAGGCCGTTGCCCGACACTGCGGTCCGAATCGTCGACCCGGACACCGGTGACGAGCTGGCCGCCGGGTGCCACGGTCTACTCGAAGCGAAGGTGGGGCCGATCGGTCCCGACTGGATACGCACGACCGACATCGCCTCGATGGACACCGACGGTTTCGTGACTCTGCACGGACGCGCCGACGGCGCGATCAACCGCGGCGGATTCAAGATCATGCCGGAAAACGTTCGGCGCGTGTTGATCTCGCATCCCGACGTGCGTGACGCCTGTGTCGTCGGCGTACCCGACTCCCGGCTGGGGGAGGTGCCGTTCGCGGCGATCGAAGTAGCGCAGGGAAGTCGGGTGCCGGCCGACGACGAACTCGCCGAACTCGTGCGCCGCGAGCTGCCCGTCTACAACGTGCCGGTGGCCTTCAGCGTCGTCGACGCGCTACCACGCAATCCCGCGTTGAAGGTCAGCCTGCCCGCGGTGGCAGCGCTGTACTCACCGCGCTAGACCGCTGCGAGGTCGGCGGGACTGTGTCAGCAGCCGATCCGCGAGAAAAATGCCACCGCGACGAGGCCGATGATGAACGCGATCTGCGGCTGCCCCATCGCCAGGGTGCTGACGATGCCCGCGATCGCGGCAATCGCGATGACGGCGAGCAGTAGGACCATGTACCACCGAACGTGGATGGCCCCGGGGTGACGCATGTGGTGCGACTTCAACTCCGTCATGGAGTCACGTCGTCCGAACATCGATCGCTCCTCTGTGGCATCCGTCACACGAGTGTTTGCTTTGTGAGCCACACCATATAACACCGGACGGCGATCGGCGATGCCGACTTGGTGATGTCGCCGTTGCAGGCTGATAACGGCCCCGACCACCACGTTTCTGGTGGACACTCCACCGGGAACACGTCGGAAACCCCAAGGTGAGCTAACTATGTCGGACCTCTGCCAGTTGCCTGCGCATGAGTTGGTCCGTCTGATGGCGAGTGGGACGATCTCGTGCCGGGAGGTCGTCGAGGCACATCTTGCGCGCATCGACGCGGTCAACCCCGCGCTCAACGCACTTGTGCAGGCCACCGAACCCCGAGAGTGCCTGGCGGCCGCGGCCGAAGCCGACAACCGGGTCGCCAGGGGCGCTCCGCTCGGCCGTGCACATGGACTGCCGATCGTGGTCAAGGACGTCATCAAGGTGGCCGGACTCCAGTGTTCCGGCGGCAGCCCGGCGCTGCGCGCCACCGCGTCACAAGACGCGACAGTGGTGGCCAGGCTGCGCGCCGAAGGGGCGATCGTGCTCGGTCTGACGAACGTCCCCGAGATGGGCCGGGGAGGAGAATCGAACAACAACCTCTACGGCCGCACCAACAACCCGTTCGATCTGTCCAGAACGCCGGGCGGTAGCAGCGGCGGCTCGGCGGCGCTGGTCAGCGTCGGCGGCGCGGCGCTGAGCGTCGGGTCGGACGGCGGCGGCAGCATCAGGCAACCGGCCCACAACACCGGCATTGCCGGCCTCAAGCCCACCCACGGCCGAATCCCGCGGACAGGCAGCGTCTTTGGTGACGCATTGGGCATCTTCGGCCCGTTCATCTGCTACGGCCCGCTGGCACGGACCGTTGCGGATCTTTGGCTGGGGCTGTCGATCATGGCCGGCCCCGATCTGCGCGATCCCCACGCGGTGCCCGCGCCGCTCGGCGATCCGGATGGCGTGGACGTCTCCGGCCTGCGGGTCGCCACCTATCTCGACGACGGCGTCTCGCCGCCCACCGACGATGTCGCCGCCGTGGTCGGCGATGCCGTCGAAGCCCTGACAGGGGTGGTCGGTGTCGTCGAGCACGCTGCGCCCCCCGGTCTCGAACGCACGCTGGAGTTGTTGTGGGACACGGTGTTCCTCGGCGGCGACCGCGGCGAAGGGTTCGAGGCGGACCTGGCGGCGATCGGTGCGAGGAATCCGTCCGAGGAACTCGCCGAGTTCCTCAGGCAGGCACGACTGGTTGATTTCTCCGTGTCCGAGGCACGAAGCCGGCTGACCGGCATCGACCTGTATCGCATCAAGATGCTCGAGTTCATGGCCGACTACGACGTGATCGTCGGCCCCGTGATGCCGACCGCGGCCAAGGCCCACCACCACGGCCTCGTCGAGTTCCGGGACTTCTCCCACCTGATGCCGCACAACCTGACCGGCTGGCCGGCGGTCGTCGTGCGCTGCGGCACCTCGAAGGAGGGACTGCCCATCGGCGTGCAGATCGTCGCGAAGCCGTTCCAGGACGCAACGGCGCTTGCGGTCGCGAGTCGGTTGGAAGCCGCTCTGGGCGGATGGCGTCCCCCACCACTGGTTGCATAGAGTCGGAAGCCATGCGCTTTGGACTGTTCATCCCGCAGGGTTGGCGACTCGACCTCGTCGACATAGCACCCGAACAACACTGGCCGGTCATGCGTGACCTCGCCACGTATGCCGACCAGGGCTCGATTGCCGGCGCGGCCGGCGGCGGCGCGTGGGACTCGTTGTGGGTGTATGACCACTTCCACACCGTTCCCATGCCGACCGACGAGGCGACCCACGAGGCGTGGTCGCTGATGTCGGCGTATGCCGCGGCCACCTCTCGGATCAAGCTCGGCCAGATGTGCACGGCGATGGGCTATCGCAACCCGGTGTATCTGGCGAAGGTCGCGGCGACGGCCGACATCATCTCGGGTGGCCGTGTGCAGATGGGCATCGGCGGCGGGTGGTACCAGCACGAGTGGGAGGCGTACGGCTACGGATTCCCCTCCGCCGGCGTCCGCCTGGGGATGCTCGACGAGGGCGTACAGATCATGCGCGACGCGTGGCGCGACGGCCGCGTCAGCTTCGACGGCAGGCACTATCAGGTCGACGGCGCGATCGTCGCCCCGAAGCCGCTGCAGGAGGGTGGACCTCCCCTCTGGATCGCGGGCGGCGGCGAGAAAGTGACGCTGAAGATCGCCGCCAAGTACGCGCAGTACACCAACTTCACGTCAGAGCCCGAGGGTTTCGCGCACAAGTCGGCCGTACTTGCCGAGCACTGCCGCAATGTCGGCACCGATTACGGCGCGATCGTCCGATCGGCGAACTTCAACTCCGTGATCGGTACGTCGGAGGCCGATGTCGCCGACCGCATTTCGCGGATTCGGGACAGACAGGTCGCCAAGGCCAACGAGCAGGCCGTCGACGCGATGCTCAACATGGTGTCCTCACCCGACTCCGCAAGTGGCACAACGGAACAGGTCATCGAAAAGCTCACACGCGTGCGTGACCTGGGCTGCGAGTACGCGATTCTGTATTTCCCGGAGGCCGCCTACGACCGCACGGGTGTCGAGCTGTTCGAGCGCGAGGTCATCCCCGCGCTGGCGTAGTGGGCGTCGTCAGGGCCGCGGTGCGATGGGCCCGGCGGGCGGCAGCGCATTCGGGTCGACCGGCTGTTGCACGCTGGGGTCGGGGGGCGGATCGAAGTACCCGGGCGGCGGCGGCCCGGTCAGCGGGTAATACCCCTCCGGCAGAGGTGGGCCGCCCGAGTAGTTCTTCGTCGGGATCGGGCTGCCGCTTGACGCCGGGTCGGACAGCGACGCGTATCCGGGTGGCAGCGGCGGCGCCGGCCCGGCTCCCGGCGGGGGCACGGTCGGTTTGATGTCGCCGGGCTGCATGGTGCCGGTGAAGCCGGTCGGATCCTGGGCCATGTGCCAGGCATCGCGCAGGAAGCCCAACGTTCCCGAGGTGTTGGTGCCCTGGCCGTACTGCGGGTTGGCGATCTCGGGTACCGGGGGCGCACCGATTGGTGGCGGCGCAGGCGCGGCGACCGGCTCGGCGCCGGGGACGTCCATGACGGGTT
>CAZOIX010000384.1:0-4761 GCA_964579685.1 uncultured Mycobacterium sp. | reverse complement strand
GATGTCGCGGCCGGTGGACAGGTCCATGATCGTGTCGGCACCCCAGCGGGTGGCCCACACCATCTTGTCGACCTCATCGGCGATCGAGCTGCTGACAGCTGAATTGCCAATGTTCGCATTGACTTTCACCGCGAACGCTTTGCCGATGATCATCGGCTCGGTTTCGGGGTGGTTGTGGTTGGCGGGGATGACGGCCCGGCCACGCGCCACCTCGTCGCGCACCGATTCTGGCGCACACCCCTCACGCGCGGCGATGAAGGCCATCTCGGCGGTGATCTCGCCGTTGCGGGCTCGCTGGAGTTGGGTGCCGCGGTCACGCACGACGCCCTTGCGGCCTGGCAGGCCCTTCTGGAGGTCGAGCACCGCGTCGGCGTCGGTGTATGGACCCGAGGTGTCGTACAGGTCGAAGTGTTCGCCGTTGGACAGGTTCACCCGGCGGAACGGCACGCCGTCCAGGTAGATCTTGCTGCTGCCCGCGATGGGGCCGGTGGTCACGGACGGATTGACAACAGATGGCAGCGCCATGTGAGCATCTCCCTACGCCGGCATTACCCGGTCAGGTTCGTACGGTCGACGGGCCTACCCGTCCTCTCAGCGCACTGACGTGTGCGCTCCCGTGTGTGGACATTCGCCACGCTATCGCAGGCCGCCGCCGAACGGGAATAGGAATTGCTTCGAGTTGCTTTGTATAGCTAATATATGTGTTTTGCGCCCGGCGGAGCCTGCGATGCGAAAAGCGACATAGATGACGACTGAGATCGAGATGACCGGCACCGGCCAGACGGCCGACGAAGCGCTGGCGAATACGGCCACGCGGCGGGTGGCCATGGACCGCGAACACCCCTTCTACAAGTGGGTCGTGCTGTCGAACACCACGTTGGGCATTCTGCTGGCCGCCATCAATGCGTCGATCGTGCTGATCTCGCTGCCCGCGATCTTCCGCGGGATCGGGCTCGACCCGCTGTCCCCAGGCAACATCAGCTACCTGCTCTGGATGATCATGGGGTACCTGGTGGTCACGGCGGTGCTCGTCGTGCCGTTCGGGCGCCTCGGCGACATGTTCGGCCGGGTCCGCATTTACAACCTCGGCTTCGTCATCTTCACCGTGGCGGCCATCGCCCTGTCCTTCGACCCGTTCGCCCTCGACGGCGGTGCGATATGGCTGATCGCCTGGCGCGTCGTCCAGGGTGTCGGCGGGGCGATGCTGATGGCGTCGTCCTCGGCGATCCTCACCGACGCGTTTCCGGCCAAGCAGCGCGGCATGGCGCTGGGAGTGAACATGGTTGCCGCGGTCGCGGGGTCATTCCTCGGCCTGTTGATCGGCGGCTTCCTCTCCGAGTGGCACTGGAAGGCGGTGTTCTGGGTCGGCGTGCCGATCGGCATCGTCGGCACGATCTGGAGCTACAGGTCGTTGCGCGAGTTGGGTTCTCGCAAGCCGGGCCGGTTGGACTGGGCGGGTGTGGTGACGTTCGGCCTCGGGTTGACCATCCTGCTGGTCGGCATCACCTACGGCATCCAGCCGTACGGTGACTCGACGACGGGTTGGACCAGCCCGTGGGTGCTTGGCTCGATCGGCGTTGGATTGTCGCTTCTCGTGGCCTTCTGCTTCGTCGAACTGCGCGTCGCGGCACCGATGGTCGACATCCGGCTGTTCAAGTCCGCGTCCTTCGGTATGGGCAACCTCGCCGGGCTGATGTCATCCGTAGGTCGCGGCGGTCTGCAGTTCATGCTGATCATCTGGTTGCAGGGCATCTGGCTTCCCTTGCACGGCTACAGCTTCGAATCCACCCCGTTGTGGGCGGGCATCTACCTGCTTCCGGCCACGGTCGGCTTCTTGGTTGGTGCGCCCGCGGCGGGATGGCTGTCAGACCGCATCGGGGCACGCCCGCTGACCGTTGCCGGGATGCTGCTGATGGCCATCAGTTTCATTGCACTGCTGATGATTCCGGTGAACTTCGATTACTGGATCTTCGCCCTGCTGGTGTTCGTGAACGGAATCGGCGGCGGTATCTTCACCGCGCCCAACACCGCGGCGATCATGTCGAGCGTTCCGGCCGATCAGCGTGGCGCCGCATCCGGTGTGCGGTCGACGTTCTTCAATGCGGGAAACTCGTTGTCGATCGGTATCTTCTTCTCGCTCATGATCGTCGGGCTTGCGAACACACTGCCGACCGCGATGAGCGACGGTCTTCAGTCCCAGGGTGTTTCGGCTGACGTCGCCCATCAGGTCGCCGACCTCCCGCCGGTGGGCAGCCTGTTCGCGGCTTTCCTCGGCTATAACCCGATCGCCGAACTGCTGGGCCCCTCGGGGGCGCTTGACGCACCAGGTGTCAACGGCGAGGTGCTCACCGGTAAGGCCTTCTTCCCTGAGTTGATCACGCAGCCGTTCCACACCGGCCTGACCGTGGTGTTCATCGCTGCGGCGGCGATGATGGTGATCGGTGCCATCGCATCGCTGTTCAATCCGGGTCGTTACGCCGACGCGCCGGGTGCCGACAACGAGTCGTGACCGGTTACGCCAGCTCGACCAGAACCGGAGCGTGATCGCTGGGCGCCTTGCCCTTGCGTTCCTCCCGGGCGATCTCCGCATGGCTGACACGCGCCGCGAGCGCGGGTGAGCCGAGAATGAAGTCGATACGCATTCCCCGGTTCTTGGGGAACCGCAGCTGGGTATAGTCCCAATAGGTGTAGACGGCCGGGCCGGGCGCGAAAGGCCTTACCACATCGCTGAATTGAGCATCAAGCATGGCATTGAATGCCGACCGCTCCGGCTCGGTCACGTGGGTACTGCCCTCGTAGGCCTCGACGCTCCACACATCCTCGTCGGTCGGCGCGATGTTCCAGTCACCCACCAGCGCGAGCTGCGCGGCCGGATCCTCGGTGAGCCACTTCTGTGCGGTATCACGCAGCGCGGCAAGCCATTGCAGCTTGTACACGTAGTGCGTCGACCCGACGGAGCGACCATTCGGCACATACAGGCTCCACACACGTACCCCGTTACACGTCGCGCCGAGCGCACGTGCCTCGGCGACGGCTTCCCCCTCCGGCTTGTCGCTCCACGTCGGCTGGTTGTCGAAACCGACCTCAACGTTCTCGATCCCGACGCGCGACGCGATGGCCACCCCGTTCCATTGGTTGAATCCGCAGTGCACGACGTCGTAGCCCGCGGCCAGAAACGGCATGGTGGGGAACTGGTCGTCGGAGCACTTGGTCTCCTGCATGGCGAGCACGTCGACGTCGGCCCGTTCGAGCCAGTCTGCGACCCGGTCGACTCGTGCCCGGATCGAGTTGACGTTCCACGTGGCCACGCGCATGGCTCGAGCTTACGAACGTGTCGTACCCGTGTGGCATAGTCGAACATATGTTCGAGGATGTGTCGGATGTCGAACTCATCGAGGTGATGGGGGAGGCCACCCGGGCCGAGTCGGCGGCGGTGGCGCGGCGGTTGATGGCGGTGGCCGCACTCTATGAGCGCCGTCAGGGTGCGTTGGCCGAGCTGGAGTGGTGCGTGGTCGATTACGTCGTCGGGGTGGCCGCCGACGTGTCGGCGGTGCAGAACATCAGCCATGCCCGCGCGGTCGGCCAGGTCCAGTTCGCCTGCAATCTGGCCTACCGGTTGCCCGCGGTGGCCGCGGTGTTTCTCACCGGGGAGATCGATCTGCGGATGGTTTCGATGATCATCACTCGCACCGATAACGTCGAGGACGCGGTGATGCCGCAGGTCGATGAGGCCATCGCCGGGCGGTGTCGCAAGTGGATGAAGTTGTCCAAGCCCAAACTGCGCGATCGCATCGATCAGTGGGTGGCGACCTTTGATCCCGCCGCGGTGCGCATTCCGCCCAAGGTGGAAGACAACCGCTATGTCGATACCGAGGCCTCGGTGCCGGGGATGGCGTGGCTGTCGGGTCATCTGCATGCCGGCGATGCCGCCGCGTTCAGCGCGCGTCTGGACGCGTTGGCGGCCACGGTGTGCGACCACGACCCGCGCAGCACGAATCAGCGTCGTGCCGATGCCTGCGGGGCGTTGGGGCGCGGGGAAGCCGTCCTGGTGTGTGAGTGCGGGCGCGAGGATTGCGCGGCGTCAGCGACCCAGTCCGCGGCCTCGAGCGCGGCGTCGGTGGTGATTCATGTGCTCGCCGAACAGGGCACCCTGGAGGGCGTCAGTGACCGTCCGGGGTATCTGCGCGGGTTCGGGGTGCTGCCCGCCGAATCCGTGCGCAAACTGGCCGGGACGGCCACCCTCGCACCGTTGACGGTGCCCACGGGGGTGGCCCCGGATCTGGGGTATCGGCCCAGCCCGGCGACCAAGCGGTTCCTGGCGTGGCGGGATCTGACGTGTCGCTGGCCTGGCTGTGACACGCCGGTGGAGAAATGCGATGTCGACCATACGGTGCCCTACCCATGGGGGCCCACCCATGCGTCGAACACCAAGCACTACTGCCGGATTCATCATCTGGTCAAGACATTCGGTGGCTGGGCCGATCGGCAGTGCCCCGACGGCACGATCGTGTTGACGTCGCCGACGGGTCATACCTACAACACCGAGGCGCACGGGGCGGCGATGTTCCCCGCCCTGGCGCAGCCCACCGCTGAACTTGATCTGCCCACCATCGGTCCCGACTCCGACCGATTGGCGATGATGCCGCGGCGCAAGCAAACCCGCGCCCAGGACCGCCGAGACCGTATCAACGCCGAACGCCGACAACGCAGCGAACTGATCGCCGAAGAACAACGACAACACCAAGCCTGGCTCGCCGAAAT
>CAZOIX010000383.1:0-4762 GCA_964579685.1 uncultured Mycobacterium sp. | reverse complement strand
GCTTGGGGGCAGCGGATCGCTGAAAAACTCGCTGAGGCTTGCCATGTCGTCTCCTGTCAGTTCGTCGAATCGAGCAGTGGGGCCATTTCCGCCGGGTCGAAGTACTCGTCGATACGGGTGATCAGCCCGTCGGCACCCACCTTGATCACGATGCAGACCCGCATGTGGATTGATCCGCCATTGTGGCCGTCGGCGTGGAGGACGTGCTGCTGCACGAAGCCGCCTTCGAAGAACCGGCGGTCGACGATCTCGTAACGGCGGGTGGTCGTCGCGTTGATGAACCAGTCGATGACCCGTGCCGCGCGTTCTTTGGCGCTGTCCCTGGCGTCACCCGAGTGCCAGACCAGCACGTCGTCGGCGAACATCCGCCTGACGGCGGCCTTGTCGCTGCGTGCGATCGCCTCGAACAGACGGTCGGCGACGTCGACGATCGCACCCGAACCGGTGATGGACATGACCTTGATCTCCCTTGACCTCAAGTCAGGTTGAGGTAGAACCCTGGACGTCATGGATTCCACACCAACCTTCTCCCGATTTGACGATGCCTACAAGACGCGCACCGCGCCGTGGGTGATCGGCGAGCCCCAGCCCGCGATCGTCGACCTCGAACGTGCCGGTCTCGTGCACGGCAAGGTGCTCGATGCCGGTTGCGGTACCGGCGAGCACACGATCCTGCTTACCCGATTGGGCTACGACGTACTCGGCGTCGACGCCGCGCCGACCGCGATCGAGCAGGCCTGCGCCAACGCGGCGGAACAGGGCGTCGACGCCGGTTTCGCGGTCGGCGATGCGATGAACCTCGGGGTCGAGCCGCGGTACGACACGATCGTCGACAGCGCACTGTTTCACATATTCGATGATGCGGACCGGCCGCGATATGTCGCAAGCCTCTATGGCGTGTGCAAACCGGGTGGGCTGGTGCATGTGCTGGCCTTGAGCGACAAGGGTCGCGGATTCGGTCCCGAGGTCAGTGAGCGCGTGATCCGTGAGGCGTTCGGGGCCGGCTGGGTCCTGGAGGCGCTCGACGAGACCACGTATCGCGGTGTTGTCCAGGAACCTCATGTCGAGGCCATCGGGCTGCCCGCCGGTTCGGTGGTCGACGAGCCGGCCTGGCTCGCGCGCGTCCGCCGCCTCTGAGGTGTGATTTCGGCGCGGCGGGTCACCCTGAGCGTGACCCGCGACGCCGACATCACTACGTATCGGCATAGCCGGGGTGGGCGACGTTGAGCCGGCGCCGCACGATCGTGCGCAGACCCGCCAGCACATCGTCGGGTCGATCGTCGAGGTCGCCGGCGCGAATGGCCATCGCGAGCCCACCCTCGTCGGCGTAGCCGAGCGCTTCCAGTGCGGTGCTGACGTCGGTGGGGCTTCCATCGAGCAGTTCGCGCTCGACGATGCGCAGCACATTGGCCGCGACGCGGGCGTGGAAGTTGACCGGGCCTTCGATGGCGCCGCGCACGTCGTTGTCGAGAAAGTCAGCGACCGCCGCGATCAGTTCGGCCGCGGTCGGCCGCCCGTACAGCCCGTTCATCGGGGACCACCTCCGGTCAGCAGATCCAGCACATCCCATTCGGTTTCGGCGACGCGGCGACCGATCGCGGCCAATTCGACCGACGGGGTCAAACCTGACAGGTGCCGTTCGGCCTGGAATCGGCAGATGACCCCCCATCGCAGCGTGGCCACCGTGAGCCACCAGCGGAAGACCTCACGATCCAGGTCGACCCCGGCAGCCGCTTCGTAGGCGGCCAGGAAGCTTTCGACGCTGCCCAATCCGCCGGCGCCGAGATCTTCGGCAGCACCGAAGCGCCAGGCGCGGATACAGAACCACGCCAGATCCTCGTACACCTCGCCGGTGTGCACCAGCTCCCAGTCAAGGACGGCCGCCAGCCCGTTCTCGTCGACGATCAGATTGCCCATCCGGAAGTCCCCGTGCACGAGCACGTGCGGCGACGGCGCCGGGCGACGTGCGGCCAGCCAGCGAAACGTCCACTCGAACGTGGCTGTCGTATCGCCCATTTCGTCGAGCCGGTCACGCCATTGCGCGAGCTGGTCGGATTCGGCCAAACCCAGTCCAGACGGGTCGGCACGGTGAATGGCCGCCAGCGCGTGGGCACATTGCTCGAGGAGACGGAAGCGGCCCGCGTCGTCGAGCATGCGGTAGATCCGTCTCACGATCGTCTCGCCGCCGATCGCATCGCAGATCAGGTACGGATTACCCAGGGCGGCAGTCGAATTGTCGGCCGTCACGATGTGGGGGACAGGTGCACCCGCGGCGGCGGCTCGCTGTTGCACCGCAGCTTCCAACTCCATGCTCGCGTGCACATCGTCGGGTGGTCCGGTGCGCAGGATCAACGCGCGCCGCTCATCCGTGACGGCGTCGAACGACCAAGTGGTCCTGCTGGCCCCGCCGGTCAGCGCGCGCAGATTCTCGACGACGACGTCGCCCAACCCGGGGCGGAGCACAGCCTCGAGCCGGTCTTTCACTTGCGGCCGAATCCGAAGAGCCGCTGTGCCACCCGGCGGATCTGGATTTCCTCGGCGCCCTCGGTGATCCGGTACCTGCGGTGGTGACGGTAGATGTGCTCCATCGGCTCATGGCGGCTGTAGCCGACGCCGCCCAACACCTGCATCGCCCGGTCAGCGGCGTCGCACACCAGACGGTTGGCGCGATAGTTGGCCATCGAGACCTTGTCGGAGACCTCCATGTGGTGGTTGCGATCGAGTTCGGATGCCGCATACCGAACCAGCAACCGCACCATCTGCGCCTCGGTGTGCAGTTCCACCAGTGGCCACTGCACGGCCTGGTTCACCGACAGCGGTTTTCCGAAGACGACGCGGTCGTTGGCGTAGGAGACGGCACGGTCGATGCAGTGCTGCGCGGCCCCCAGGCTGCTGGCAGCCTGTCGAATCCTGTTCTCATGCAGAAAGGTCTGCCCGACCTCCAGCCCGCGGTCCACTTCACCCAACACCGCGTCCAACGGCACTCGGACATCTTTCAGCTCTACCTCGCCGTGGTCGGTCGGCATGTTGAACGTCCACCAGTAGTACGGCACCGTGAAACCGGGCGAGTCCGTCGGAACCAGAAACGCGGTGATGCCTCGGGCCTGACCCGGTTCCCCCGAGGTGCGGGCGAAGACAAGGTCATGCGTCGCACGGTGCACACCGGTGTTGAACCGCTTGGCGCCGTTGATGACCCACTCGTCGCCGTCCTGTATTGCGGTGGTCTCCAGCCACGTGGCATCCGACCCGTGGTCGGGCTCGGTCAGCCCGAACGCCATCGAGCGCGTGCCGGTCAGCATGGCCTCGATCCACTCGGACTTCTGCGCGTCGGTGCCGAACCGGTCCATCATGATGACCTGCGGGAAGTTCCCGACGATCGATGACTCGTCCTGAAGGTCGTTGTGCAGTCCGAGCCCCTTGTGCGCCAAGTGTTCCCGGATGACCGCCATGTCGATGTTGGAGCCGTCCCGGCCACCGAACTGGGCCGGCAGGCCGTAGCGCAGCCAGCCCGCCGCATCGGCGCGCCTGCGCATCTCACCGAGCAGGTCTTCCCATTCTCGCCTCGGAATGCCGCCGTTCTCCCAGTCGGTGCGAGCGTATTCCCGGCGGTGGTCGAAGTACTGCATGTTCTCGCGTTCCAGCGGCTTGATCTCGCTCTCGATGAAAGCGTCCATCTCGACGAGCAGACCCGGAAGGTGTTCCGGGAGGGCGAAATCCACTTTGACTCCTTAACGTCCAGGGTCTCTAGAACCCGTACAGCGTCTTCTTCCAGATCCTCGACAGTGTGGCGATCGCGTCCTCATCTGTGATCTCGAGCCCGATACCCGATGTTCCGACGAAGACGGTGGTGAAGTTCTCGAACAGCAGCGCGATCGCCGCTGCGGTGTGCCCGGGATCCAGTTCGGTACCGTAACCCTGTTCCTGGGCCCGCAGCACCGACGACGCAACGATATCCATACCGAAGCGGCGGAATTCGTTCTGCACCGCGGCGAAACGCGGCTGTGTCGCGGCGAGTTGGGCGACGGCGATCATGATGCCGATGTTCTGTTTGAACATGTTCCAGTAGCCGGTGACCACAGCGCGGAAGAACGCCTCGTCCTCGGGCGAATCCGGCAGTTCGACGCTCAATCCCGACGGCGCGACCACCTCGTGCAGGAAGGACTGCGCCAGGGCGGCCAGCAGGTCCTCCTTGTCGGCGAAGTAGCGGTAGAACGCCGCAGGCGATTTGCCGGCCGCTGATGTGATGTCACCGAGCGTGGTGCCGTGGAAGCCGCGCTCGGCGAAGAGTTTCCGAGCGGCTTGCTCGATGGCCTGTCTGGTCTGACGGCCCTTGGCGCTCAGCGTGTCGGCGGGCACGGCTACGAGTCCAACGGCTCTGGGCGGCGCGCCGGATGTAACCGCACGGTGCGATTTCGCCACGAATTTCGCCATGGCGTTACATGCGTGAAGTGGGCATCGTGAAGTGGCACGAAACTACGCGCCCAGGATCCGGTCACCGGCCCGTAGCAGCGAGCTCGGCAAGGGATGACCGACGGCATTCTGCGCGACCCCGGCTGCGGCGATGGCCGCCTGCAGATCGACGTCGACCGCGATCCCGCTGTCCCGTAGCAGATAGACGAGGTCTTCGGTGGCGATGTTGCCGCTCGCACCCGGCGCGAATGGGCAGCCGCCGAGCCCGCCGACGGATGCATCCAGCCGGGTGATACCGGCGACGACTGCGGCGTACGCGCTCGCCAGCCCGGCGCCGCGGGTGTTGTGGAAG
>CAZOIX010000382.1:0-4771 GCA_964579685.1 uncultured Mycobacterium sp. | reverse complement strand
CGTCTTGCCCTCGAGCTCCTTCTGCACCGCATACACATCGACCTCGTGATAGTGCATGGCGTGCAGGGTGGCCGCCGTCGGCGACGGCACCCACGCGGTGGTGGCGCCGGCCTTCGGCTGTCCGATCTTCTGTTCGACCATGTCGGCCATCAGCTCGGTCATCGCCCACATGCCCTTGCCGATCTGGGCGCGCCCGGAAAATCCGGTGGCCAGGCCGACGTCGACGTTCTGATCTTCGTAGGCCTTGATCCACGGCTGCGACTTCATGGCGCCCTTGCGGATCATCGGACCCGCCTCCATCGACGTGTGGATCTCGTCTCCGGTGCGGTCGAGGAAACCGGTGTTGATGAACACGACGCGGTCCCTCGCCGCCTTGATGCAGGCCTTGAGGTTGAGAGTGGTGCGTCGCTCCTCGTCCATGATGCCGACCTTGATGGTGTTCGGCGGCAGGCCGAGCACGTCCTCGACCCGGCCGAACAGCTCGACGGTGAACGCGACCTCGTCGGGTCCGTGCATCTTCGGCTTGACGATGTAGATCGACCCCGTGCGGCTGTTGACCTTCGGGCCGTTCCCATCGCCTGACTTCAGCCCGTGAATCGCGATCAAGCTGGTGAACAGCGCATCCTGAATGCCCTCGGGCACCTCGTTACCGTCTGCATCCACGATCGCGTCGTTGGTCATCAGGTGGCCGACATTGCGCACGAACAACAGGCTGCGGCCGGGCAGCGTCAGCTCGCCCTCGCCGTCCGGTGTCGTGTAGGTGCGGTCCTCGTTCAGCACCCTGGTGAAGGTGTCGTTGCCCTTGGACACTTCTTCGGCGAGGTCGCCGCGGTTCAGGCCGAGCCAGTTCCGGTAGCCGAGGACCTTGTCATCGGCGTCGACCGCGGCCACCGAGTCCTCGAAGTCCATGATCGTGGTGATCGCCGACTCCAGGACAACATCCTTGATGCCTGCCGCATCCGTGGCGCCGACGGGGGAGTCGGGGTCGATCAGGATCTCGATGTGCAGACCGTGGTTGCGCAGCAGCACCGACCAGGCGGGCGAACCGAGTTCACCGGTGTAGCCCACGAACTGCTCGGGGGCAGCGAGGCCGGTGGACAGCCCGTCACCGAGGGTGACGAGCAGCTGGCCTTCGTCGATTTTGATGCCGGTCGCCTCGTTCCAGGCGCCCGTGGCAAGCGGGGCGGCGCCGTCGAGGAAGCGACGGGCATAGGCGATGACCTTGTCGCCGCGGACGCGGTTGTAGCTGGTGCCCTTTTCGGCGCCGTCCTCTTCGGAGATGACGTCGGTGCCGTAGAGCGCGTCGTACAGCGAACCCCAGCGCGCGTTCGCGGCGTTGAGCGCGAATCGGGCGTTGAGGATCGGAACCACGAGCTGCGGGCCCGCGGTCTTGGTGATCTCGTCGTCGACGCCCGAGGTACTGATGGTGAAATCGTCGGGCGCCGGCTGCAGGTACCCGATCTCGGTGAGGAACTCCCGATAGGCCTCGGCATTGATCGGCTCGATGACCCGCTGGCGGTGCCACTTGTCGATACGTGCCTGCAGGTCGTCGCGGTGAGCGAGCAGATCCTGGTTCTTGGGTGTCAGGTCGGCGACGACCTTGTCCACACCCGACCAGAAGGTGTCGGGATCGAGGCCGGTGCCCGGCAGCGCCTCCTCGTTGACGAAGTCGTACAGCACCTGGGCAACACGCAGGTTGCCCACCTTCACGCGATCGGTCATATTTCCTCCCTCGCCTGCAAAGGCGCGTCGAACGCAGTGCCGTTGATCCAGCTTACCCGCGGGTAATGGCCGCGATTCCCTCGCGTCTCTCGTGCACCAGCGAGGTGAGCAGCAGCTCACACTCATGCGCCAGCCGCTCCCGCAGCGGCCTCGCCCGTTCGGCCACCTGCTGCTGGATCCGGACGTACTCGGCGCGCCCCGCCGACGTTTCGATGGCGATCGGATCGAATCCGTAGTCGCGCAGATCGTAGGGACTGGCCCGCATGTCGAGTTCACGCGCCCGCGCGGCGAGTTCGAGACACTCCAGCACCAGCGCCGAATCGACCAGGGGGCCCAACTTGTAGGCGAACTTGTAGCAATCCATGGCCGCATGCAGGCACCCCGGCTGCTCCGCACTCACCTGACCGTCGCGGGTCAACTGTTCGGCGTTGCGCTCGGTTGCCGGTTCAGTGAAAAAGCGAAAGGCATCAAAATGGCTGCACCGCAACGGCATCGATTCGACCACCGCATCTGTGGCGGCGGCGCCGAGGCGCAGGGGAACACGGTCGTGGCGCACGGTCGGCGCCCGATACACCATCGCCCACTCATGCAGCCCGAAGCAGTTCAGCCGCGCAGGCCGTGACGCCGTGGCACGCAGCAGCCCGGCGATGAAGCGCACGGTGTCGGCACGGCCACACAGGTGCTCATGGGTCACGGTCACCCCCGCCGCGACGCGGCCGTAACCGCTGCGGCCGAGATATCGTCGTGCCGAGTCCCCGGCCAGCACCACACCGAATCCCGGATGCCAGGTCCGCAACTGCCGCGGCCGCAGGCTGTAGTACGTGAACAGGAAGTCCCAGACGGGATGGGGCTCTGCGGCCGGTGCCCGGAAGGACCGCAGGAAATCGTCGGCCCGGTCGCGGTGGCGTTGCGCTCGAGCGGTCCAGTCGCGCTCGTCGAGCACCGTGCGCGCCGTCTCAGACACGATGTGTCCCGTCGCGCACGGTTCCCACCAGGTCTTCGACCAGGTCCTCCAGTGCCACCATCGCTGACACGCTGCCATCGGGCGCAGTGAGAAGCGCCAGGTGGGCGTTGTCCCGGCGCAACCTCGACAGGGCATCAGGCAAGGACATCGAGGCGGGCACCCGAGGCAGCGGACGCACCATCGAGGCGTCCAGTACGGCCTGATCGTTGGACGGGTCGTGGACGAGCGGCAGCACATCCTTGATGTGCAGGTATCCGACGTAGTCGCCGGAGGGGCCGCTGACCGGGAAGCGTGAATAACCCGTCTCTGCAAGCGCCTCCTCGATGGCGCTCAAGGTGGGACCCGACCCCTCCCGCGCCACGGGTACGGCGCGGATCTCGCCCAGTGGCAACGCGACGTCGTTGGCCACGCGGTCGCGGATCTGCAGTGCGCGGGTGAGCCGGCCGTGTTCCTCCTGATCGAGCAGACCCTCGGACCGCGATTCGGCGATCATCTCGGACAGCTCGACAGTCGAGACAGCGACGTCCAATTCGTCCTTGGGTTCGACTCTGAACGTTCGGAGAGTGATGTTGGCGCACCAGTTGTAGAACGCGATGAACGGTCGCGCGATCCGGATCCACACCAGGTACGTCGGGATCAGCAGCATCGCCGACGATTCCGGTCCGGCGATCGCGATGTTCTTCGGCACCATCTCGCCGAGGAGCACATGCAGTGTCACCACGATGCCCAGTGCCACGAAGAACGACACGGTGTGCAAGACCGAGTCGGGGATGCCGAACAACTCGAACGGTTTCTCCAGCAGGTGCGCGACCGCGGGTTCGCCGACGCGGCCCAGCAGGATCGAACAGATCGTGATGCCCAGCTGCGCACCGGCAAGCATCAGCGAGAGGTTCTCGCCGGCGCGGATGACGGTGACCGCGCTCTTCTTACCCTGTTCTGCCAGCGCTTCGAGGCGGTCGCGGCGTGCCGAGATCAACGCGAACTCCGAGGCGACGAAGAACGCGTTGGTGCCGAGCAGCAGGAAGGTCAGCAGCACGCCGAAGATGTCGCCGCCCATCAGTTCTCCTCTCCCGTACCTGCGCGGCCCAGCTCGGTGAGCTCGAGCAGATCGATGCGCCTGCCGTCCATCCGAACCACGGTCGCCAGCCAGCGGATGGGATCGTCGAGCGCGGCACCGTCGGGGTCGAACGCCGTCAGCTCCACCGACTCGGACTCGTCGGGAATGTGGCCCAACTTTTCCAGCACCAACCCGCCGATCGTTTCGTAATCCCCTTCGGGCGCACGGAAACCCGTGGCGTCGGCGACCTCGTCGATGCGCAGCAGTCCCGACACCTGCCAGCCGCGGCCGGCGGGCACCACATCGGGTGGTTCGACATCGTGCTCGTCGCGGACGTCGCCGACGATCTCCTCGATGAGGTCTTCCATCGTGACCATGCCCGCGGTGCCGCCGTACTCGTCGACGACCAGGGCGGTCTGCAGTCCGTTGGCACGGATCTGCGTCATCACCGCGTCACCGTCGAGCGTTGACGGGACCTTGGCAACGGGCAGCGCGATGCTGGCCAGTGCGGTGGAAGCTCTGCGCTCCGGCGGCACCTCGAACACCTGCTTGACGTGGGCGATGCCGATCGTCTCGTCCAGGTCGCCCTCGATGATCGGGAATCGCGAGTATCCGGTCTTGATGGCGGCCGCCACCAGATCGGCAGCAGTGTCGTCGGACTCCAGCGCCTCGATCTTGGAGCGCGGCGTCATGAGTTCCTCAGCCGTGCGTTCACCGAACTGCAGGGACCGGTCCACGAGGACTGCGGTGACCGGGTCCAGCGCGCCACTGCGTGCCGAGCTTCGGACCAACGACACCAGCTCCTGCGGGGAGCGCGCCGAACGCAGTTCCTCGGCCGGTTCGATACCGAGCCGGCGCAGGATCCAGTTCGCGGTTCCGTTCGTCATCCGGATCAGCGGCGTGAACAGCGCCGAGAAGAGCAGCTGCGGACCCGCCGACCACCGTGCCGTCTGTACCGGCCGCGCCACCGCCAGGTTCTTGGGCACCAGTTCGCCGAACACCATCGAGATCGACGTGGCAATCAGCAC
>CAZOIX010000381.1:0-4773 GCA_964579685.1 uncultured Mycobacterium sp. | reverse complement strand
GAACATCCGCACGTACACCTCGCCCAGCTGGGCGAGGTGTACGTGCGGATGTTCAACAACCCGGCGCTGGCAGGCAAAGTCGGTGCCCTGGGAGAGCAGTTGCGCTTCCACGGCACGCTCCCCGACGACGTCCGCGAGTTGGCGATCCTGCGTTATGCGGTCCGTCAGGGCTCCGGCTACGAGTGGAGCCACCATCAACGTCCCGCCAGATTGGCCGGCCTCTCGGCCGAGACGATCGCCGAGATCACCGCGGGCGACATCCCGGCGACTCTTCCCGACGCGTCCCAGGCCGCGTTGCAGGCCGTCGATGCGGTGACCGTGCACGGATCGATTCCCGCCGACGTCCAACGCAGGATCGTGGCCGCCTATGGCGATGCCGGGGCGGTCGAACTCGTCGTGCTGTGCGGGCTGTACGCGATCATGAGCTACATGGTGTTCGCGTTCGACATCCCCGTCGAAGACGGCCTACCCACGCCCCCCGATCCGTTGCGGTGACACGCGGCGAATTCCGACTGCTGAACCCGCGCTACGGCGTCCAGATCATGAGGTCTTGCATGCCGTTGTTCATCGTCACGGTGGTCGGCGGGGGGCCGGTGACATCGAAGTGGATCTTGCCCGTGGACTGCGCCCCCGACGGAATCGTCGCGCCGCTGATGTTCACCGGGCTGGCGACCTCCCACAGCACCCGGTAGGCGGCCTGGTTCGGGGCAACGGCATTGAACTGCGAAATGGCTGGGGTGACGGGGCCCCCGATGGCCCGGACGGTAGCGGTGGCCTCCCACAGCTGGCCCGCGACCGGGTAGCCCGGCATCACGTCGGTGCTGGGTTTGAGGTCGCTGACCTGCCAGCCGATGTCGACCCCACCGACCGTATCGGTCATCGTCAGTTCGCTTCCGAGCGTGCCGACGATCGGGTAGGCGGCCGAGGCGACCGGCGCGCCCGCGATACCGATGCTGGAGATCATCATGATCGCCGCCGCATTCTTGACTGCTGTGCTGATTTTCATGGGTACCGCCCCTTCCGGTGTTGCAGGACAACGATGCGAAATGCAGCGCCTTCCGTATTACTCCGGTGGACCACGCCGGACCGCGGTTTGCACAAGAAATTCGCGGTTTCCTGGATCTGCTCACCTCGGCGACGCGGCCGAACTTGGGATCGGTAAGCACCGCGACGATATGTACTGGCCCCATGCAAAGAGCCATCATCGGCGTGTTCGCGGCCGCCACGTTTGCCTCGGTGGGTCTGAATGTCGCGGGCGTCGCGACGCCGTCCGGCACGGCCAACGCCGCGCCGTCCTGCTCGCCATCGAATGCGAATACCCCGCCGTGCGCCCCGCCCGAGGGTCCCCCGGGAACCTGCGACGCGAACGGCGTCTGCGGTCAGCTGTGGTGCCCGGGCTCGGGGATGTCGCCGATACCGCAGTGGGACATGAACGTGTGCCACACCTTCTACTTCGATCCCGCCGCGCCCCTGACCAGACCGGTGATCATCCAGGGACAACCGCCGGGGCCGCCGCCGCCACCACCTCCGCCGTGCATCCCGCTGATCAACTGCTTGCCCGGCCTCTGACGTCGACGACAGTCGGTAGATTGCCATCGTGAGCGAAGACAGGGTTCGGGTGCAGATCGGCGAGAACGGCGTGGCGACGGTGACGATGGTGCGCGCCGACAAACACAACGCTCTCGACCAGGCCATGTTCGAGGGGTTGGTGAAGGCCGCCGAGCAGTTGACGGGCGAGGGGTCCGTTCGCGCGGTCGTGCTGCACGGTGACGGCAAGAGCTTCTGCTCTGGGCTGGACGTTGCCAGCTTCATGGCGGGATCGCGTGGCACCGGCATCCTGTTGGACCGAGACGAGACGCGCATCGCCAACTTCGCTCAGCGCGTGACGTATGACTGGTCGTTGGTCCCGGCGCCGGTCATCGCCGCGATCCATGGCAACTGTTTCGGCGGTGGCCTGCAGATCGCGCTGGGCGCCGACATTCGGATCTCCGCACCGGACGCGAGGCTTTCGATCATGGAGATCAAATGGGGCCTCGTCCCGGATATGGGCATCACGCAGACGTTGCCCAGGATCGTCCCGATTGACGTGGCGAAGGAACTCACGTTCACCGGTCGCATCGTCTCCGGAACCGAGGGCGCCGCAATCGGACTGGTCACCCGGACCGCCCAGGATCCGCTCGCCGAGGCGCTCGCGCTCGCCGGCGAGATCGCGCAGAAATCCCCGGATGCGGTTCGCGCCGCGAAACGTCTCTACAACGACACCTGGGCATCTCACGAGCCTTCGGCTGCCTTGGCGCTCGAATCGGAGCTGCAGTCCGGTCTGATCGGCTCGCCCAACCAGATCGCGGCTGTGATGGCTGGAATGTCAGGGGAGAAACCTGTTTTCGATGATCCCGCTTAGCTAGGGGAGAGTCGAGCACGCAGCAGCTCAAGCGAATCGAAGTCGCGAAGTGCCTGCACCGCTCGATCGAGACCTGCGCGCGTGGTCTCTTCGCCCTGAAGGCGACGGCCGAACGCCGACGTGACACCGGCAGCGATGAAGGCGGTGAAAGCGAAGAGTCGGTACCAATCCCACGCGTCGTCGACGGTGAGTCGGACGGTACCATCGGCGTTGAGGGTCTCGACATATGTGCGCACGAGGTCGGCGTCGATGGCTCGGCGAGTGTCGGAATCAATGGACGTGGCGGCGAAGTAGGCGAGGTCCTTGACGGCCGGCCCGCACGATGCGACCTGCCAGTCGAACAGGATCGGCCGGTCGGCGACGAAACAGATGTTGCCGAGATGTGTGTCGCCGTGAACAAGCGCGTGCGGATAGGTGCGCATCAGTGCCGCAATGGCCCACCGATGCTTGATCAGCATCTTCGCCTCATCGCGGATCTCCTGCGGCACAACGTCGTTGAAGTCCTTCGGAATGGTGCGCAGCAGGTGCCACGAATGCGGGCCCAGCCGGGTATTACGGGAGCGCGTCGGACCGAGGAACGCGAGATCGCTCTCGAATCGCGGTGACATCCAGAACTTCTGGTGGACGGTGGCGAGCGCCGCGGCGACGGCCAGTGCCTGTGCGGCGGTGGCGCCGGTCGCCAACGGCGTGACCACCGCGCCGCGGGCGGTCAGATCCTCCAGGATCACGACGGCGTGCCCGCGTCCATCGGAGGCGGCGCCGTACAGGTCTGGAATCAGCCCTGACAGGTCGTGGTGCAATAGGCGATAGACCTCGGCCTCGTTGTGCGCGAGGTCCATGAAGCGGTTGAAGAGGCGTTCGGCAGGTCGGGTCGGAGCGAGTTTGACGAACGCCGTCGCAGGCAGGTCCGCGGCTCCGGTGATGTCCAGTCGTGCCCGCGTCGCCGTGCCATGGTCGACATCGCGCACGCGCACGGCGGTCACGTCGTCGCGCGACATGAGACCGCGGAGCATTGCCACATCGATGTCGCGCGGTCGGCGTGGAATGCCTGACTGGCTCACCGGGAGTGCCTAAGCGGCCGACTTCTCCAGAATGTGGACGCCGCAGGCCGAACCCAATCCGATGACGTGGGCCAGCCCCACCTTCGCATTCTCGATCTGGCGATCGCCGGCCTCGCCGCGCAGGTGATGGCAGATCTCCCACACGTTGGCGATGCCGGTGGCCGCGATCGGATGTCCCTTCGACTCCAGCCCACCCGACACGTTCACCGGCGTCGACCCGTCTCGCCAGGTGGCGCCCGTATTGAAGAAGTCGGCGGCTCCGCCCTCTTCGCACAGCATCAGGTTGTCGTAGTGCACCAGTTCGGCGGTGGCGAAGCAGTCGTGTAGCTCGACCAGATCGAGGTCGCTCGGTCCGATACCGGCCTTTTCATAGGCGATGCTGGCGGCCTTGCGCGTCAGTGTGTTGACGTTGGGCAACACCTGGCAACCCTCTTCGTAGGGGTCTGTGGTCAGCACCGAGGCCGACACCTTGACCGCGCGGCGCCGCTGTTGAAGCGACAGGGAGTTCAGCGTCTCGCCGTTGCACACGACCGCGGCGGCGGCCCCGTCGCAGTTGGCCGAACACATCGGGCGGGTGTTGGGGTAGGCGATCATCACGTCGTTCATGATCTGGTCCAGCGTGAACCGCTTCTGATAGGACGCAAGCGGATTCAGCGTCGAGTGGGCGTGGTTCTTCTCGCTGATCTTGGCGAACAACTCGAAGCTGGTGCCGCCGGACTTGTGGCCGTATTCCATACCGATCTGCGCGAACACGCCGGGCATGGTCTCCGTGCCGATCCGGCCGTCGACCGGCGCGACGGCACCGTAACGGCCCGCGGGTGTCCACGTGTCGGCGTCCTTCTTTTTGGCGCCCCCACCGCCGAGCAGACCTGCGCCGGAGAGCTTTTCGACGCCGACAGCGAGCCCGTAGTCGACTTCACCGGCCTTCACCGCCATGATGGCGGTCCGCAGCGCGGTGGCGCCGGTGGCGCACGCGTTGGCGACGTTGTACACCGGGACACCGGTCTGGCCGATCTGCTTCTGAAGCTGTTGTCCGATACCGGCACTGGCGTTCATCAGGTTGCCCGCCGCGATCACGCCGATATCCGCCATCGTGACGCCGGCGTCGGAGAGTGCCCCCGTGGCCGCCTCTGCCGCCAAGTCGACGGTGTCGAGATCGGGGTGCTTGCCGAACTTGGTCATCTGAATACCCAGAATCCAGACCTCGTCGCTCGCGCTCATCGTTGAAACTCCTTCGTTGGAGGTGGGACTGTGTCAGCTGACGGGCTCGAAGCCGAACCCGATCGCCTCGGTACCGTCGGAGTCCGTACC
>CAZOIX010000380.1:0-4804 GCA_964579685.1 uncultured Mycobacterium sp. | reverse complement strand
TTCGTAAGGAAACGGTGGCGGTAGCCGTCGGGGTGGTGCTCGTCGTCGCGGCGTTCGTCGTACCGCATCTGCACCTCGGTATCGTCACGCCACTGATCAACTCGACGCCCGAGCGCTTTCGGACCTTCGCCGGCGTCGCGCCGATCTTCGGGTGGTGGAACGCCCACGTCGGCTGGGGCACGATTCCCGCGATCGCCATCGGTGCCGCGGCGGTGCTGTGGGGCCAGTCGGTGGCGCAGCGATTGCCGTGGCGATGGGTCCCCTGGGTCACGTGGGCCACGGCGTGCGCGTGGGCATTCTCACTCGCGATGATCGACGGCTGGCAGCGCGGCTTCGCGGGCCGGCTCACCGCGCGCCACGAGTATCTGCGGCAGGTACCGGCCGTCACCGACATCCCGGAGGCGGTGCGCACCTTCGCCGGCAGAATCCTGGATTACCAACCGGATTCGTGGATCACCCATGTGTCGGGCCATCCACCGGGCGCGCTGCTGTCCTTCGTCTGGCTGGATCGCATCGGCCTGGGCGGGGGCGCATGGGCCGGTCTGCTGTGCCTGCTCGTCGGTTCCAGCGCTGCGGCCGCGATCGTCGTGACCGTGCGCACGTTGGCCGATGAGGCGACGGCACGGATGGCGGCCCCCTTCGTCGCGGTGGCGCCGACGGCGATCTGGGTCGCGGTATCGGCCGACGGCTACTTCGCCGGTGTCGCGGCGTGGGGTATCGCGCTGCTGGCGTTCGCTGTTGCCGGGACCAACCGCCGCTGGTCACTGCTTGCGGCGCTCGGCTCGGGACTCCTGCTGGGCTGGGGCATCTTCCTGAACTACGGACTGGCGCTGATGGCGTTTCCCGCGGTGGCCGTGTTGCTGACCGCGGTCGACTGGCGTGCGGCGATGCGCGCGTTCGTCCCGGCCGTGGTGGCGGCGCTGGCGGTGGTCGGGGTGTTCGCCGCGGCGGGCTTCTGGTGGTTCGACGGCTACACGCTTGTGCAGGAACGCTATTGGCAGGGCATCGCCAACGACCGTCCGTTCCAGTACTGGTCGTGGGCCAATTTGGCGTCCGTGGTGTGCGCGATCGGACTCGGCAGCGTGGCCGGCATCGGCAGGGTCTTCGATTGGGGCGCGATCAGGCTCCGGCACGGTCTGCACCTCCTGGTGCTCGGCGCGCTGGTCGCGATCGTGGTCGCGGACGTCTCCATGCTGAGCAAGGCCGAGACCGAACGCATCTGGCTGCCCTTCATGGTCTGGCTGACCGCCGCCGGGGCGCTGCTGCCTGCACGTTCGGCGCGGTGGTGGCTGGCCGTCAATGTGATCGGCGCGCTGCTGCTGAACCACCTGATCCTGACGAATTGGTAACAGCCTCGCGCAATGGTGGAGCCCGCGGCGTCGGGCGCCGAGAATCGGATACGTAACGCACACGGGGTGTGCGTACACCACATCAGCGTGGGCAGGACCTCCGAGCACATGGACGAACCCGAGAAACCCGACGACGCCGGCGGCTATGCGTTTCCCAAACGGCTCTGGCGTGGCCTCGCCGAGCACCCGCCGCCAGGCGTCGAGCGGGCCAACCGCTGGCGCAGTCCGCTGCGCGGTCCGTGGCTGACGTCCGTCCTGGGGTCGGTACTGCTGGTGGCCCTGCCGATCGTGACGGTCACCGGACTGTTTTCCTATATCGCCTACGGGCCCCAGTTCGGCCAGGCCATCCCCGGCGACGTGGGCTGGCTGAAACTGCCGACGTTCGACTGGCCGACCGACCCGTCGTGGTTGTACCGGCTCAATCAAGGTCTGCATGTCGGCATCGGGCTGATCCTGATCCCGATCGTGCTCGCCAAGCTCTGGTCTGTGATCCCGCGGTTGTTCGCGTGGCCGCCGGCGCGGTCGATCGCGCAACTGCTCGAACGCATTTCGCTGCTGATGTTGGTCGGTGGCATTCTGTTCGAGATCGTCACCGGCGTGCTGAACATCCAGTACGACTACATCTTCGGCTTCAGCTTCTACACGGCCCACTACTACGGCGCGTGGGTCTTCATTGCGGGTTTCGTGATCCACGTCGCCATCAAATTCCCCAGGATGTGGTCGGGTCTTCGGTCGATGTCGATGCGAAACGTGTTGCGCACCAACAAGGAAGACACCCGCCCCGAGCCGTACGAACCTGACGGCCTGGTCGCTGCCGAACCAGCGCCCGCCACGATCAGCCGTCGTGGGGCGCTCGCCCTGGTCGGCGGTGGTGCGCTGTTCATGGCGGTGATCACCGCGGGCCAGACCATCGGCGGGTTCACCCGCCATGCCGCCCTGCTGCTGCCACGAGGACTGAGCCGGGGCACCGGGCCCAACGATTTCGCTGTCAACCGGACCGCCGCCGCGGCCCGCATCACCGGAGACCTCACCGGTGACCGATGGCGCCTCACGCTGACCGGCGGGCCCGGACCCGTCGTACTCGACCGCGCCATGCTGTCCGGGCTCGCCCAGCACACCGCACGCCTACCGATCGCCTGCGTCGAGGGGTGGTCGACGACCGAGACGTGGACGGGAGTGCCGCTTCGGGACCTGGCCCGGCTGGCGGGGGTGCCCGAGCCGAAATCCGCGTTCGTGCGCTCGGTGGAGCCTCGCGGCGCATTCAACCGCGCCACCCTGCAGGCCAACCAGGTCATGCACCCGGATTCGCTTCTCGCGCTTCGGGTCAACGACGCCGAGTTGTCACCGGATCATGGCTTCCCGGCGCGAATCATCGTCCCGGCGATGCCGGGTGTGCACAACACCAAATGGGTGGGCTCGATCGACTTCAGGGCCAACTGACATGGTGATGAACAGTTTTCGGCGCATCTATGGATCGCATCCGCTGCACCTGCTGACGCTGGTCGCGGGGCTCGCGCTGTTCGGCTATGTGATCGCGACCATCAAACCCACGACATTGTGGAATCCGCACACGTGGTGGCAGTCGATCGCGGTGTGGTTCGCCGCCGCGATCGTCGCCCACGACCTCGTCCTTTTTCCCGTCTATGCGCTGGCGGACCGGTTACTGTTCGCCACCGGCGCCGAGCGACGGCCGTCCGCACGGGTGCCCGTGCTCAATTACATCCGGGTGCCCGCAATCGGGGCGGCGCTGACGCTGCTCGTCTTCCTGCCCGGCATCATCAAACAAGGAGCGCCGACCTTCAAGGCCGCCACCGGTCTGACTCAAGACGTATTCCTGGGCAGGTGGCTGTTGCTCACCGCGGCGATGTTCGCCATCAGCGCCGTCTGCTACGCCATCCGGTTGATGACGTCCGGTCACGCGGTTCCCCGCCAACACGGAGGAGGGCCACCCCACGGTGGCGAACAGGCTGGCTGAAGGGTTCGGACTGCTCGCGGTCGTGATGGTGGTTGCGGCCTGCGGCGGGAGCGAACAGCCTCCGCAGACGTCGTCGGCGCCGTCACCCACCGCAACTCCCCCAGCCGAGCCCGCACCTGCCGGTGTGCCGGCCGTACCACCCGCAGGCCGGGTCGTGCCGATTCCCAACGGCCCGGAAGGCATCGTCATCGGGGCGTCGGGAGTCGCGGCGATCGCCGTTCGCGCCCCAGGTGCGATCGTGCTCGTCGATGCCGCCACCGGCGAAGTGCAGAGCTCTGTGCCGACCCACGGAGCGGCTCGGCACCTGAGCCTCGCCGGCGCGGATGGCCCCGTTCTGGTGCCGCTCGAGACGTCCGACGAACTGATCGAACTGCGCCTTGCCGACGGCGAGGTCGTCTCGACGACAGCAAACGTGGGTCGCCAACCGCACGATGCGGTGCGCACCGCCGACGGCACGATCGTCGTCACCAGCGAACGCGGCGGCGGTGTGGTGTTCGTGCGCGACGGGGCCGTGGTGGCGTCGCTACCGGCCGGTCCGCCTCAGCCGGGCGGCGTTGCGGCAGTCGGACAGTATGCGGCGGTGGCAGATGTTCAGGGCAACGGGGTGTGGGTGTATGACGGGTCGACCCGCCGGGAGGTGACACGAAGGCCCATCGGCACCAAGCTGACCCACGCGGTCGCTTTGTCCGACGACATGGCAGCCTTCGCCGATACCGACGGAGGCGCCGTTCTCATCGAGCGGATAGCTCCGGAGATCACCGACGTGGCGAGAATCGACGCGCACGGCAAGCCGTACGGACTCGCCTACGATACCGAACGCCGCCGCCTCTACGTCACGTTGACCGCCACCAATCAGCTGCAGGTGGTTGATCTGGCCGACGCTGCGAAACCCCGGATCATCGGTGTCGTGCCGACCGTACAACAGCCGAATTCTGTTGCGGTGGATGCGCGCTCGGGCGCAGTGTTGATCACAGGAAGTGTTTCGCGCGGCCAGCTCCAGATCATCACACCGGACCTGCTGCCGACGCCGTGAACGTACTACGCGAGAGTGAGCCTGGCCAGGATGCGCTCGCCGACGGGATGGATGGCGGTCAGCGCGAGCCCGGCCTCTTCTGCGAGCCCCGCCACGCAGTCGATGCCGACCGACGCCCACCGGAACCAGGGGCCGATCGTCCGCGATGATTCGAGCCGCACCCATCCGGTGCGGATACCCGTTGTCAACGGATCGAATTCAGCGATGCACCGACCTCCGCGGTTCAACAGTTCGGCCGATCGCCGCAGCACCCGCAGCGGATCGCCGCCCAGTCCGACGTTGCCGTCGGCAAGCAGCACCGTCTGCCATCGTCCGGTGGCGGGTAGGTCGTCGAAGACGTCCCGCCGAAGCACTGGTGCGCCGCTGCGCCGAGCCAGTCCGACGGCGGTCGCCGACTGGTCGACCCCGAGGGCGGGCACGCCGCGGCGAATGAGCTCGGTGACCAAT
>CAZOIX010000379.1:0-4807 GCA_964579685.1 uncultured Mycobacterium sp. | reverse complement strand
CCGACGGTGTGCGCCTGCACATGCAGCGGCACCGGGAACTGCTGGCGCCGAAGTTCGCGACCGTGGCCGAGATCCTGTCCGACCGGCTGGGCGAGTCCAAGATCGCCTCGTGGACCGAACCCAAGGGCGGCTATTTCGTGAGCCTGGACGTGCTGCCCGGTACGGCACGTCGCACCATCGCGCTGGCGAAGGACGCCGGTATCGCGGTGACCGAGGCCGGGGCGACCTTCCCGTACCGAAAAGATCCGGAGGACAAGAACATCCGGATCGCCCCGTCCTTCCCGCCGCTGCCCGAATTGCGCGAGGCGATGGACGGTCTGGCCACGTGTGCGCTGCTGTCGGCGACCGAGGCGCTGCGCAAGGACTGAGTTGACCAGGCTGAGGCGGTAGGCGTCACCGGGTCTCGGTAGCGTGTGCGAACGTGGCGCTCTACCGTACGTACCGACCGGCGACCTTCTCCGATGTGGTGGGCCAGGAGCACGTCACCGAACCGCTGTCCACCGCGCTGTCGGCCGGGCGCATCAACCACGCCTACCTGTTCTCCGGGCCGCGCGGCTGTGGGAAGACGTCGTCGGCGCGGATTCTCGCCCGCTCGCTCAACTGTGAGCAGGGGCCGACGGCCACACCCTGCGGGGTGTGCGCTTCATGTGTGGCGCTGGCGCCGAACGGGGGTGGCAGTGTCGATGTCACAGAGCTCGACGCCGCGAGCCACGGCGGTGTGGACGACACCAGGGAGCTTCGCGATCGCGCTTTCTACGCGCCCGCACAGTCGCGCTACCGCATCTTCATCATCGACGAGGCGCACATGGTCACCACGGCCGGCTTCAACGCGCTGCTGAAGATCGTCGAGGAGCCGCCGGACCACCTGATCTTCGTGTTCGCCACCACCGAACCCGAGAAGGTGCTGCCGACCATCCGTTCGCGCACCCACCACTACCCATTTCGGTTGTTGGCGCCGCGGACCATGCGCTCGTTGCTGGAACGGATCTGCACGCACGAGAACGTGACCGTCGACGACGCGGTGTACCCGCTGGTCATCCGCGCCGGTGGCGGTTCGCCGCGCGACACGCTGTCGGTGCTCGACCAGTTGTTGGCCGGTGCCGAGGGCAATCAGGTCAGCTACCCACGGGCGTTGGCGCTGCTGGGTGCCACCGACGTGGCGCTGATCGACGATGCGATCGACGCGCTCGCGGCGGGGGACGCCGCGGCGCTGTTCGGCGCCGTCGAAGGGGTGATCGACGCGGGCCATGATCCGCGGCGGTTTGCCACCGATCTGCTGGAGCGGTTTCGCGATCTGATTGTGCTGCAGTCGGTTCCCGACGCGGTCGCCCGCGGCGTGGTGGACGGTCCCGAGGACGTGCTGGAGCGCATGCGTGATCAGTCGACACGGATCGGCACCGCCACGCTGACCCGCTACGCCGAGGTGGTGCACGCCGGGCTGGGGGAGATGCGCGGGGCCACCGCACCCCGGCTGCTGCTCGAGGTCGTCTGCGCGCGGCTGCTGTTGCCGTCGGCCAGCGACACCGAGTCGGCGTTGTTGCACCGTGTCGAGCGCATCGAGACCAGGCTGGACATGTCGATCCCCGACGCGGACCAGGCGGGCGCCGCCAAGCAGTACAGCCGCAGGAGTAAGACCGAGCCGGTCACCAAGCCCGCGCTCGAGCAGCCGAAACCCGAACCCGAACCGAAGCCCGAACCGAAGCCCGAACCCGAACCGACGCCGGTTTCGCCTCCTCCGGTGCAGCAGCCTTCCGATCCGGCCGTGGCGGCCCCGCCACCCGCGGCGGTCACGGGTGAGCCGAATGCCGCCGCCGTGCGCACTATGTGGACGACGGTGCGGGAGAAGGTCCGTCAGCGCAGCCGCACCACCGAGGTGATGCTGGCCGGCGCCGTCGTCCGCGCTGTCGAGGGCGACACACTGGTGCTCAGCCACGAGTCCGCGCCGCTGGCCAAGCGCCTGGCCGAACAGCGCAACGCCGACGTCATCCGTGAGGCATTGAAGGACGCGCTGGGCGTCGACTGGAAGATTCGCTGCGAAGCCGGCGCGCCGGGTGCACCCGACCCTGAGCCGGCGGCGCCGACTGCCGTCGCCGCGCCACCTCAGCACGACGAGGAGGAAGAGCGCATGCTCGCCGAAGCGGGCAGCGACACAACCGACGCGCCGCGGCGCGATCCCGAGGAAGCCGCGCTCGAGTTACTCCAGAACGAACTCGGCGCCCGCCGCATCGACGGAGGCTAGGGTCAGGGCGTCCACCACGGCCGCAGCGGGAGGCCGCCGTCGTTACCGCGCGAATCGATTTTGACCGCCAGAACCTGGTGCAGCTGAACGATATTCGTCTCGAAACCCACCCGTGAGCCGGCCATGTAAAGGCCCCACACCTTGGCTGTGGGCAGTCCGACCTCGTCGACGGCCTCGTCCCAGTGCTCGGCGAGGTTGCGGCACCAGTCGCGCAGGGTCATCGCGTAGTGGTGGCGCAGGTTCTCCTCGTGTACCACCTCGAGGCCGATGTCCTGCGCCTCGGTGATGATGCGGCCCGAACCGGTGAGCTCACCGTCGGGGAAGACATAGCGATCGATGAAACCGCCCGCGCTGGCTCCGGTCCGGTTGTCGGGCCGGGTGATGCAGTGGTTGAGCAGCAGCGCACCGTTGCGCATCTTCGACTTGAGGAACCGGAAGTATGCCGGATAGTTGTGCACGCCGATGTGCTCGGTCAGCCCGATGGAGGAGACCGCGTCGAAGCCGGACTCGCGGATGTCGCGGTAGTCGCCGTGGCGTACCTCGGCCAGGTCGGAAAGGCCCTGCTCGGCGATCGCGTTCTGCGCCCACTCGGCCTGCTCCTTCGAGAGCGTCACGCCGATGGTCTTCACGCCGTTCCGTGCGGCGTAGCGCACCATGCCACCCCAGCCACACCCGACGTCGAGCAGTCGGTCGCCGGGCTGTAGCCGCAGCTTCTCGAAGACCAGCCGGTACTTGTTGTCCTGCGCCTCCTCCAGCGACGCGTCCGCGTCGGGATAGGTCGCGCAGGTGTAGGTCATCGACGGTCCGAGCACCCACTCGTAGAACTTGTTGGAGACGTCGTAGTGGTGGTGGATGGCCTCGGCGTCGCGAGTCTTGCTGTGGCGCAACCCTTCCATGACACGGCGCCAGCGGGGCAGCGCCTCCTGGGGTGGCGGCGCGATCGGCTTGAGGTGCTCGATGCCGATCGTGCGGACGATGTTGGCCAGCACGCGCGGGGGCGGAAGCTTGAAGTCGAGCTTGTCGGCCAGCGCCATGAGCAGCTGGTAGGGGTCCGCAGGATGGACGCCGAGCGGGTTGAGGTCACCCGACACGTATGCGCGCGCGAGCCCGAGTTCGCCGGGCGCCGTCGCGAGATAGGTTGTGCCGCGGGGCGTCAGCAGGTCGAGGCCGAGCTCGGCATCCTCTGGTCCGGCGGCACTACCGTCGTAGGCGGTGAACTTCAGCGGAACCTGTCCCGCAGCGAAGATCTCCAGGATCTCTGCCAACGTGAGTCTGCCGGCCGGCGCTCGCGTCGATTGTTCCTTGAACGTGGTCATCGTCGTTGCACCGCCTTCGCATACAGATCGAGCAATCGTGAATCGGGGTCGTAGGTCTTCTTGACGGTCTTGTAGGTTTCTCCACCATAGAGTTCGTCGAACTCATCGGGGCCGTAGTACGCATCCGAGTACAGCGATTTGTGTCCGTCGAGCTCGCTGACCTTGCGTTCGATCACCTTGTTGGTGTGTCCATCTTCTCCGGTGAAGCCGGGCCTCACCGGCACCGACGACCAGAAGCCGACGTTGACGTACGTCTGGTGGGCCCGGATGGGATACAGCGGCCAGGTGGTGTCGTCGCGGAGCCGCAACGGGCACAACCAGATCGGCTCGATGGGCACGTTGTCCAAAAACCACGACAGAAATTCCGCCGTTCGAGACAACGGGACCTCGATGTCCTGCACCACGCGTTCCAGCGGCGGCCGGCCGTTGCGCTTCTCGATCCTGTCGGCGATGTTGAACCGCTGGTCGTAGCCGATCAGCTTCCAGTAGAAGCTGCTTCGCCGATAGCGCCGCGGCCAGAACCGGCGGATTCGCCGATCTTGAGCGCCGAACGCCCTCGAGCACCAGAACCAGTCGGTGTCCCACCGCCACAGATAGTCGTGAATCGTCAACCGGTCGTGCTTTTCTCCTTCGGCGTGCTGGATCGAGCGGTAATAGATCTGCTGTCCGGTGTAGTCGCTGACCGGACCCGGTGTCGCGGTGTGAAAGCCCAGCGTCAGATAGCTCTCGTCGGCCGAGAACACCACGCCGTCGAGGTAATCCACGGGTTTGCCGTCGTAGCCGCCGGTTTCGATGATGCGATCCATCGTCGCGAACAGATCCGTCAGCGCGTGGAATCGCAGATGGCGAAGCTCGACGAACGGTTTCACCGACTCCAGCTCGATCTTGATGCGCACCGAATATCCCAGCGTGCCATAGGAGTTGGGGAAGGCATGAAAAAGATCGGAATGCTGATGCGGGGACGCCGTCACCACCTCACCGGTGCCGGTGAGGATGTCCATCTCCAGCACCGATTCATGGGGAAGGCCGTTGCGGAACGACGCCGACTCGATGCCCAGTCCGGTGACCGCCCCGCCGAGGGTGATCGTCTTGAGTTGGGGCACCACCAACGGTGACAGACCGTAGGGCAGGGTGGCCGCCACCAGATCCTCGTACGTGCACATCCCGGCGACGTCCGCGGTGCGCCCGTCGGGGTCCACGGCGATGACTCCGGTCAGACCGGAGACGTCGAGCCCCTTGCTCGATGTCTTGG
>CAZOIX010000378.1:0-4814 GCA_964579685.1 uncultured Mycobacterium sp. | reverse complement strand
CAACATGACGTGGATGGTGACGGGCGGGGCGGGCTACATCGGCTCTCACGTGGTTCGTGCCCTCCTGGATGCCGACATTTCCGTGGTGGTCATCGACGACCTGTCGACCGGGCTCGAGCAGTTCGTCCCCGCCTCGGTGCCGTTCGTGCGGGGCACCCTGCTCGATGGTGACCTCGTCACGCGCACGCTGGGCGACCACGGCGTCGACGGCGTCATCCACATCGCCGGGTTCAAGTACGCCGGCGTGTCGGTCCGCAGGCCCCTGCACACCTACGAACAGAACGTCTCGGCGATGGTGACGCTGCTCCAGGCGATGGACGCGGTGGGGGTCGACAAGATGGTGTTCTCATCCAGCGCGGCCACATTCGGCACTCCGGACATCGACCTCGTCACCGAGGACACCCCGACCCGGCCGGAGTCCCCGTACGGCGAGAGCAAGCTGATCGGCGAATGGCTTTTGAACGACGTCGGGCGCTCCTCCGGGTTGCGGCACACCAGCCTGCGTTACTTCAACGTGGTGGGCTCCGGTTCGGAGGAACTGTTCGACGTCAGTCCACACAATCTGTTCCCGTTGGTGTTCGACATGCTGTATCGGGGCGAGACGCCACACATCAACGGTGACGACTATCCGACACCGGACGGCACGTGCGTGCGCGACTACATTCACGTCGCCGACCTGGCGCTCGCGCACGTCGCCGCCGCGCTGCGGCTGACGGCAGGGCAGCCGGTCGAGTCCGTCTACAACCTCGGTAGTGGCGATGGCACGTCGGTGCGCGAGATCATGACCGCAATCCGGGACGTGACGGGAATCGACTTCGAGCCTGCCATCAACGCCCGGCGGCCGGGCGATCCCGCGCGCATCGTCGCCTCCGGCGACCTGGCCGCCCGCGACCTCGATTGGCAGATGCGGCATTCGCTGGCCGACATGGTGGCCTCCGCGTGGGCGGCGCGAAGTCGGGCCGGCGACAACTACCCCGCGTGAACCGGGTTGCCCGCGCCGCTGTCGCCCTGATCGCGGTTGCGCTGATCGTCCGGGTGGTGCTGGCCTTCGGCGGCTACTTCTACTGGGACGACCTGATCCTGGTCGGCCGTGCGGGCACCCAGAACCTGCTGTCGGCGGGGTACCTGTTCGACGACCACGACGGCCACGTCATGCCCGGGGCGTTCCTCGTCGCCGGCGCGATCACCCGTGTGGCGCCGCTGCAGTGGTTCCTACCGGCCATCAGCCTGATCGTGCTGCAGCTGCTGGCGTCACTGTCGCTGCTGCGCGCCTTGCACGTGATTCTCGGCTGGCGGCCTGTGCTCTTGATTCCGCTGACGTTCGCGCTGTTCACTCCGCTGGCGGTGCCCGGCTTCGCCTGGTGGGCCGCCGCATTGAACTCGCTGCCGATGCTGGCAGCCCTGGCATGGGTGTGCGGCGACGCCGTGCTGCTCGTGCGCACCGGCAATCAGCGCTACGCGGTGACCGGTCTGCTCGTGTACATCGGCGGTCTGCTGTTCTTCGAGAAGGCGGCGGTCATCCCGTTCGTCGCGTTCGCGATCGCCGCACTGCTGGCCTACGTCACCGATGCCGAATCGCCGACGGCGGTGTGGCGTCGTGGGGTTCGGCTGTGGGCGTGGACACTCGCGGTCACGGCAGCGTGGATCGCGGTCTACCTCACGGTCGTCGACCAGAAGCGGTGGAGCCTGGACTGGTCGATGACCTGGGATCTGTTGAGCCGTTCGGTGACCCACGGCATCGTGCCCGGACTCGTTGGGGGACCATGGGATTGGCAACGCTGGGCGCCCGCGTCGCCGTGGGGCACGCCGCCGACGACCATCATGGTTCTGGGCTGGGTGGCGTTGTCGGCGGTGGTGGCGGTGACGGTTATCCGCAAGCGCCGCATCGCCCCGGTATGGCTGGCGGCCGTCGGCTATGCGGTGGCGTGCCAGATACCGATCTACCTGATGCGGTCATCGCAGTACACCGCACTCGAATTGGCGCAGACATTGCGCTACCTGCCCGATCTGGTCGTCGTGCTGGCGCTTCTGGCGGCCGTCGGCTTGTGCGCGCCCAACCGCGAAGGCACCGCCTGGCTTGACGCATCGCGCGCCAGGACAACCGTAATCATCGTCGCGACAACCGCATTCGTGGTGAGCAGCCTGTATTCGACAGCAACGTTCCTGACGAGCTGGCGCGATAACCCGGCCCAGCCCTACCTGCAGAATGCGGTGGCCGGACTGGCCGCCGCATCGCTGGAATCCAGTGCCGCAATGCTCGACCAGGAGGTCGACCCGATGGTGCTGCAGCGGGTGGTCGGACCCGAGAACCGCGCCAGCCACATGTTCGCGCTGTTGCGGCACCGACCCGAATTCGCCTCGGCCACAACCGACTTGCGCATGCTGGACAGCTCAGGACGACTGGTCGAGGCGAAGGTCACCTGGGTGCGCACCATCGTCGAGGGGCCCGACCCGAAGTGCGGCTACCTCGTTCAACCGGACTTCGGAGCCAGGATGCCGCTCGACGGTCCGCTGCTGCCCGCCGACTGGACCGCGGAGATCAACTATCTGGCCAACAGCGACGGATCGCTGACGATGTCCCTGTCGGAGGGTATCGAGGTGAAGGTGCCCGTGCGTCCCGGGCTCAACCGGGTCTTCGTGCGGCTCCCCGGCGCAGGGGATGCGATCGACGTGCGGGCGAACACCGCGGCGTTGTCGGTGTGTATCGCAGCGGGACCGGTCGGATTCGTGGCACCGAAGTAGTTGCCGCGTGCCACGCTGCTAGCCATGACTGATTTACGTGCGCAAGGTGTTCAGGTTTTCCGCGAATTGCTGCCCGGTGTGCTGCCCGATGGTCCGCTCGACGTGCGGGACGGATCGTTCGGCGACGAGATCCTCGAGATTGCAATGGACAACGTCTTCGGCAGTCTGTGGACGCGCGACGGGTTGAGCCGTCGCGACCGCAGCCTCGTTACGCTGGCCATCCTCATTGCGCTACGGGCGACCGACGAGCTGAAGATTCATTTCCAGATCGGCCGCAACAACGGCCTGACCGAAGACGAGATCGCCGAGGTGATCTACCACTCGACCGGCTACGCCGGATTTCCCGCGGGCAACACGGCCTGCAAGCTCGCGCGCGAGGTGTTTGACACCAAGACCTGACGAGGAACGCAGCGGGCATGCCACTCAGGCCCGATCGCCATCAACGAATCAGCGGCGACGGGATCGACACGTTCTATCTCGAAGCGGGTCCCGCCAATGCGCCTGTCCTGTTTCTTCCCCACGGCTACGCCGCCTCGTCATTCGTCTACCCCGTGCGCTGGGCACGGCCGATTCGAGAGCGGCTAGCTCACCACGCTGTCAATCGATCGGTGCGCTCGTCTCGTTCGCCGTTGGTCGGCGGCGTGACTTGGTAGCCCAGCGCTTCAAGTTCTGTCACCGCGCTGCCAGGCGAGTCGCGTACAACGGCGCGCGTCTGGATTCGCCGCCACCGCGCGCGTCCTTCTTGTATCGCGTTCTCCCACCCGTCGCTGCCCTGGAAGCCGCAATCGCGGATCAGAAACTCGACTATGTCCTCAAGGCAAGGTCGAAACCTCTCGCCGCCCATAGGGATGTGAAGCGACTCAATGCTGTGCGGTGTGCGGTGGTCGAGTCGGGACAGGATGTGTGATAGAGCGCCGCGGTGCGCAGTCAGCTGGACGTGAGATCTCGGTTTCCGGCGTGCGTCGCGGTCGTAATCCCACCGGATGATTGGTGCCCGGTCGACTTTGGCCTTCAGTACGAACGACGAGTGCTCCACCGCGACGTGAGTTCCGTATGAGTCGACGCACAGCTTGTAGTTCGCCGACAGGTCGGCCAGGCCGCCATCGGTATCGCCTGCGCCGCGGAGCGGGACGGTGGCATCAACGACCGAGCGCAACCGGTCGGCCTCCGGAGACGCCATCGTCACGTCGATCGTCCACTCTGCGGGAAAGCAGTTGGCGGCATTCGCGATGTCCTGAACGAACGCGTCTACCTCGTCGTTGAACGCGTCATGCGTCAGTGCCATCGCCGGTCAGGCGCGGGTCTCTCCTAGCAGGAACGCGATTGATTCGAGCTGTTCCCACGCCTCATGCTCCTCCCCGACGAGAGCATAACTTCTGGCGCGGTCGCGAACCTCTTCCAAGGTCATGCCCAGCTTTCCCAGGATTACATCCCTGCGGGCTCGGAGTTCATCGTCGGACAGGGTCGCAATATTGGTCATGTGACTTCTCCACACCTCAGCCAGCACGATGGCACCAGTGTCGCACCGGGTGTGTCGTGTATGTCGTACATCGTCAAGCCTGTCATATCTCCATGATGCGGATTCGACCGACAAATGGCGACCTGAGACACCTCCGAAAAAGGCTGTGAGCAGCGCAGTCGCCGGGTCTGCGGCCCCGACCGTGCACCCGCCAGAAGCCCAGAAAGCAAAAGTAGCGGGACAGCGGAGACTTCGGCCGGTATGGAGTCACCGACGGCAGCCATTCCGAGCACTTTTGCTGGTAGATGGAGCCACCTAGGAGAATCGAACTCCTGACCTATTCATTACGAGTGAATCGCTCTACCGACTGAGCTAAGGTGGCCGCGCCCTTCACAGGCGGGACCACTCTACGGCAGCGCACTGCGCGCGCCCAAGTCAGTCGCGCAGTGCCCGCCCGACGGTGGCGACCATCGCGTCGACCGCGAACTTCGGCTTCACGTTCAAGTCCAGCGCCTCACGGCAGTCCAGCACCGCCTCGATGCAGCGCAACAGCTTGTCCGGCGGCGCGTGCGCAGCCATCGCGGCCACCCGCTCGCCCATATCGGGGTGGTTC
>CAZOIX010000377.1:0-4817 GCA_964579685.1 uncultured Mycobacterium sp. | reverse complement strand
ACCCTGATTGATATCGGCGCGCAGTTCGCTGGGCAGATCGATCTGGACGCCCGAACTTTCGCCGGCGATCGGAGGCCGCAGTGACGTGAGACCGAGTGTCTTGGCGTTGGCCACGATCAACGCACCGATCTCAGAATCGGCCGCGGCCTTGACGTCCACAACCAGGCGCGGCGTCACGGGTGTCCCGGTCTGGTACGCGATGTCCGCCACGACACGGCTGGCGTAGTCGAGTTGATTCGGGCTGCTGCCGTCCAGGGCCACGAGAAACTCGGGGCTGAACTCCGAGGGAACAGCATCGAACCCACCGAGGGGCTGGCCACCGCGGCGCATGGTCAACGTCGAACGGGGATCGAGCTGGAAGGTCAGCGGCGCGAGTGTGGGAGTGCACAGTTGGCGCGGGCTGAAGGTCAGTCCGAATTCGAAATTGATTCTCTGCCTGAGCAACTCAGCGGGCACGTCGAACTCGGCGTCGATACGGCCGCTGCTGCCCAGCGGCGTGGTGTACACCGCCTGGCCGTTCACACCGACCGTCACAGTTGCCGAGTCCAGGGATGCGACCGGCGTGTGAGTGGCCAGAAGATGCACCCGCAGACCGTCCACGCGGCCCTTGCCCAACGCCGCCCGGTCGACTCCGACAGTGAGGTCGGCGGTACGCAGGACGGTGGTCTTGCCGTTGATGTTCAGCTCGCCGAAGCTCATCTCGTCGGTGTCGGGCGCCTTGCCGGCACCGGCCTGGTCCACGCGCGCATTCGGGACCTGAACCAGCGACGGCAGCTGGTTGACCACGAGCGACGCCTGATCGGCCAGTTGGTCTCCGCGGCCGGTCAACGAGAGGTAGACGCCGGGTTGGCCCGCGTTGATGACGTTGAGCCCCGCGTCACCGTTTGCGACCACGACGGCGCGGGTCAATTGGGGCGCGGGCGGCGGTGCGGCACCACGTGGCAGCTTCACCACCGTGATTGCCGTCGGTTGCGGCCGGTACATACGCGCGACGGCGGACGAGAGGGTGAGCACCGCCTGCTGTTCCGCGCGGTCGGCGTCGTTCGGTGCGTAAATCGTGAACCGCTCGAGAACCGGAGGGAAGAATCCCGCGACGGTGGTGGGCGCGGGCTCGGTCCCGACGAACACGGCGGCAAGGTCGCTGAGAACCACCCGCTGTCCGAGTCCGCACCGCTGCTCCGGCGGGAGCGGAACCTCTCGCACGGTGAAGGACAGTCCGAGCGCCGCCTGGTTGACCTGGGCCGCCGAGATATCGATGTCGAAGGGCACCACGGCCTGGTCAGGAGCTACTGGGGGCAACACCACCGTTCCCAGCAATCGTCCCGTGCTGTCGTCGATCTCGACGAAGCCGGCGCCGAAATCCACCGGGGTGTGGATGAGGCCGCGCAGGCGGGTGGCGTTGAACCCGGACGGTACCGGCAGTGTGAAGTCCTGGTTTGCGTTGCCACCAACCAAATTGATGGTCGCAGGCAGGCCGAGCGTTTTCCACGGCAGAACCACGTCGGCACCGGGCGGGATGTCCGAGTTCAGCGGGTCGGCGTGTGCCACACCGGCAACGCCGAGCGCCGCGGTCAGCAGCGCCGAAAGTATGAGGCAATAAATCGGGGCGACGGCTCGCCGTACAGCAGACATCGTCGCTCCCGCCTCGCGTGAGTGCGTCCGAATCACACCTGGCGTGGCAACGCTACTGGTAATCCTTGAATCAGAGCGGGCGGCGCGCCGCCGCACGGCCGCTTTTGAGGCACGCAGGGCAGGTGAAGGCCCACGGTAGCCTTCGAAGTCGACAGCGACGATGGCCAAGGGGGCGATGATGCCGGCACCACGGTCCCTCGACCTGCTATTCGATGTCAGACACATCGACCAAAGCGGCATAGGCACCTACATCGGTGTGCAGATTCCCCGTCTCGAAGAGGCGCTGACTCGCCACAACCGCACTCTGGCGGTGCTGGCGGACCGCGGCAACGTACCTCGCGTCCGCCCGAGCACCTCAGTCGTGTTCTCGGAGCCGTCCGACGCACCGATGTACTCGGTCCACGAACAGCGCGCCTGGGATCATGCCGTGCGGACCACCCGGCCGAAAGCCCTGTGGGTTCCCCACTATCCGTTTCCGTTGACCCTGCTCCGCCCGCGCAACCGCGAAATCCTGAGCTTTTCCACGGTGCATGACGACAACCATCTCCTGCCGGAAAGCATCAGCGGCAACGGGAGGGCGCGACGAATGTATGCCCGCACGATGCTGCAGATGGTGGCGCGAAGGTCGAGCACGATATTCACGCCGTCACGGGCGGCGGCCGACGCTCTTGCGAAGTACGTTCGGGCCGCGCAGTTCGTCGTGACACCGATTCCGGTGAGCCAGGAATGGTTCGAACCCGCCGATGCCGACGTGTCGCCAGTGCAGGACCGATACATTCTCTATCTCGGCAACGTCAAGCGGCATAAGAATCTGCCCGCCCTGCTGGATGCGTATGCCGAAGTGCAACATGAGATTCCGCAATCGCTTGTCATCGCGGGCAGCGGGGCGTCGGTCCGGATGCTCGACGAACGCGTCCATGCACAGGCCGCTGCGCTCGGGGACCGCGTGCGCATGATCGGACGACTGGGATTCGACGAACTGCGCTCGCTCGTCGCGGCCGCGGACCTTCTGGTGATGCCGTCCTTCAACGAGGGTGCCGGGCTACCTCCGCTGGAGGCCATGGCCTCGCACACCGCCGTCCTGAGTTCTGACATCCCGTCGCTGCGGGAGACCTGCGGCGCCGGTGCGGACTATTTCGATCCCCGCGATCACCGGCAGCTGGCACAGCTGATCCGTTCCTACTGTCTCGACGGCCAGGCCAGGGCCGAACTGACGTCACGAGGCTGGGCACATGTCACCCAACGGCAAGCGGATATTCCGGCCACCGCTGCGGCCGACACCATTCTTGCGAAGCTCGATCGATGCCCCGACTGAGCATGTCTCGGCGGCGATTCCTGCTCGCCGCCCAAGCGGCGCTCGCCTTGGCAGCGTGTTCGCCCTCAGCGCCGAAACCGACGGGCAATGTCCGTGATCACGGCGCCGTCGGAGACGGCAGCACCGATGAGTCGGCGGCGATCACCGCCGCCGCAGCCGCATTGAAATCCGGTGGTGCCCTACACTTTCCGGCTGGGAGCTATCGATTCGCACAGCATGATCCGCCCGAGCGGGCGGCCATCAGCATCACCGGGCTGTCGCGCATCGACATCGACTTCGCGACTGACGCCGAGTTGGTCATGGACAACGTGAACCCGCGCAACAAGACGGGCACCAGCCACGGCATCCTCATCCGCGGTCCCGCATCCGACATCGCCTTGCGCAACATCCGCATTCGGTGGGCCGAGCAACCCGTGCGTTCGCGTGGCGACGGGATCCGGATCGCCGGCTTCCCCGACGGCGCTTCGCCTACCGGGTGGACCGGGCCCGCCGCACCTGTGCGCGGAGTCACCCTCTCCGACTGCGTCATCAGCTCCGCCCCGCAGGCCGGCGTCGTCATGTTGGGGGTCTCCGACATCACGGTCAGCAATCTGCGGTCGGAGAACACCGAGGCAGACGGACTCCATTTCAACGCATGCCGGCGCGCCAAGATCGACCGTCATACCGCCGTCAACACCGGCGACGACGGATTGGCCCTGGTCACCTATTTCTCGGACAAGGCTTCGTATGACCCTGCCGCGCAGACGTTTGCGTTCCCGGGATTGGGTGAATGGTCGAATGCGGACTTCACGATCACCAACGTGGCCGTGACGGGCGGGCGCGCCAACGGTGTGCGATTGGCCGGTGCGCTGCGCGTTGATCTCCACGGCCTGACGATCGCCGATGTGCAACACGGGGCCGCCGTCATGATCGACTCGGCGACAGCCGGCCACGACGTCGACTGGGAGTACGTCAGCGCCAGGGATCTGACCTTGTCGGCGCTGGTCGCCGAGGACTGCGAAACGGGCATCCACGTCCTTGCCCGGCCTGCCGACACGGTGGACAAGAGGTTCACCGATTTCGCAGTCGACATCGCCGACGCGCGGTTACGTCGGTGCACGAACTGGTCGGTACGGGTCGAGTCGCTCTCGGACCAACGCGTCGACGGCGTGAGCCTCGCCAGCTGCGATATCGGTGCGACATCGGCGGCAGGCGGCAACGGGGGCGTCGGGCTGGCCCACACCCAGGGTGTGCGCCTCGGACATGTCTCGCTGGAGCACGCGCAGGCCGTCACCGCGTTCTCGGCGATCGACACCGGGCAATTGGTGGTCGACGATCTCGAGTTGACGCTCACCCAGCCGAAGGCGCCTGCCGACGCAGCCCCCTGCGCCCGTTTTGAAAACACCGACGGCGTGATCGACTCGCTGGCCGTGCGCTGGCCCGCCGCCTCGGCGCGATGGCAACCAGTCCTGCTGGCACCCGCGGCGGACTGCGGCCCGAATTCACCCCATTTGGTGGTGAACACCCTCACCGTCGAACCGTCGTTTCTCGCTGATCGAATAAGAACCTGCTGAAAATGCAACACCGAACGGCTCCAGTCGGGGACAGTTGAATACAACGACTCGACGGCATAGGAGCTCGATGCGGTTCGCGTTTCTCACCGAGCTTTACCATCCGAACGTCGGCGGGCAAGAGGTGTTTTTTCAGGAGCTCGCCGAAGCCATGGTGCAACGCGGCCATTCCGTCGACGTCTACTGCATCGGCCACGACACCAGCCTCGACCGCGATGAAACGATCAACGGCGTGCGGGTCCAGCGCAATCCGCTGAGCAATCGCTACATCGACCCGCCCATTCCGGCACTAAGGCGGAACTGGCCTGACGTCGCGAAAT
>CAZOIX010000376.1:0-4825 GCA_964579685.1 uncultured Mycobacterium sp. | reverse complement strand
CAGTCGGGTGTAGTGGGCGAGTGCGGCCTTGGCGGTGCCGTACGCGGCGACCCCGCGGCCGGCCTCGCGGCCCATCGTCGACGTGATGTTGATGATGCTGCCGCCGCCCGAATGCTCCAGCATCAACGGGACGGCGGCAGTCGTGAGTGCGTGCGCGGTGGCGACGTTGAAGGTGAACGCGTCGCGCAGATCCTTGGTCGATGTGGTCAGCAGCGTGTTGGGCATGGTGCCGCCGACATTGTTTACGACGATGTCTAGTTTGCCGAAGGCATCGACGGCCTCACCCGCGAGCTTGGCGGTGTCCTCGGGATGCGCGAGATCGGCGACCACGACGTGGGCTTGGCGGCCGGTCTGCCTGACCTGGTCGGCCACCTCTTCGAGTTGAGTCTGCGTGCGGGCCGCAATGACCACGTCCGCACCGGCTTCCGCGAATGCGAGCGCCATCGCAGCGCCGAGTCCGCGGCCAGCGCCTGTCACCACCGCAACTTGGTCGTCGAGCCGAAATCTGTCCAGAATCACGAGCGCTTCCTTCCGTCGCCGGGCGAACCATAGCAATCCCGGGCAGCCCTGGTGAGCAGTTTCTGAAACACGTTCTAATTTGTGGCGACTGTGAACGTCACGGCAAAATGCCCCGGAAATCGTCGCGAGGTTCACACCCGCGGCATCCCGCTACTTCTTGGTGGCGGTCTTCTTTGCGGCTTTCTTGGCCGGGGACTTCTTGGCCGCAGTGTTCTTCGCGGCTTTCTTCGCAGGCGTCTTCTTGGCCGGCTTGTCCGAACCGCCGTCTCCCCTGCGGGCCTTCACGCTGGCTTCCAGCTTCGCGAGCAGATCCGATACATCCTCGGTCTCGTCGAGTTCCTTCGGCTGCTCCTCGGTGGTAAACGCCTCGCCGCCTTCCAGTTTCGCCTGAATGAGCTCGCGCAGCTGCTCCTGATAGTCGTCGTGGTAGCGGTCGGGGTTGAAGTCGTCGGTCATCGACTCCACCACCTGGCTCGCCATCTTCAATTCGGCGGGTTTGATGTCGATTTTCGCGTCGAGCGAGGGAAAGTCGGGATCACGGATCTCGTCGGGCCACAACAGCGTCTGGACGACCATCACGTCACGTTTGGAAAAATCCTGCACCCGAAGTGCCGCCAGCCTGGTCTTGTTGCGCAGAGCGAAATGCACTATCGCGACCCGGTCGGTCTCTTTGAGGGTCTTGGTCAGCAGCACATACGATTTCGTCGACTTGCCCTCGGGTTCGAGGAAGTAGCTCTTGTCGTACATCATCGGATCGATGTCACCGGCAGGCACGAACTCCAGCACCTCGATCTCGCGGCTGCGCTCCTCCGGCAGAGTGGAGATGTCCTCGTCGGTGATGATCACCGTCTGACCGTCGTCGGACTCGTAGGCCTTGGCGATGTCGCGGTACTCCACGACCTCACCGCATACCTCGCAGACCCGCTTGTACCGAATGCGCCCGTTGTCCTTCTCGTGCACCTGGTGGAACTTGACGTCGTGGTCCTCGGTCGCGCTGTAGACCTTGACCGGGACGTTCACCAGGCCGAAGGCGATGGAACCCTTCCAAATGGAACGCATAAGGCAACGTTAGCCGGGTTGGGTCAGCACTGGGCCCGGGCTCGTCGCCGCGGCGTCCCGTGTTGCGCGATCTGGCAGGTCGGCGCCCGCACGGCCGACGGTCAGCGCCGATGACAGCGCGGCCGACCGCACCACGCGGGTCAACGCGTCCGTGCCGATGGCATCCAGATCACGGCGGCGTTCGGCGCCCAGCAGGTCCAGCGACCACAGCGCGTCGATCAGCCCCGCCATGAAGGCGTCACCGGCGCCGACGGTGTCCACGACGTTCACCTTGTACGCCGGCACCCGGACCTCGCCAGCCGCGGACACCGCGAATGCGCCGTGGTCACCCATCGTGACCGCGACGATCGATGGCCCCGCCTTCAGCCACGTCCGCGCCACTTCTTCGGGGGAGTGCTTCGGGTCGATCCAGCGCATGTCCTCGTCGCTGGCCTTCACCACATCGCAGCGCTCGATCAGTCGGTCGATCCGGCTGCGCGCACCGTCTCCGTCGGAGACCAGCGCCGGCCGCACATTCGGGTCGAACGTCAGGGTCGCCGAGGGGTGGTAGACGTCCAACAGTGCGGCGGTGGCCCGGCAGCCGGGCTCCAGCACGGTGGCGATCGAGCCGGTGTGCGCGACCAGCGGCGGCCTCACCTCCGGTGTTCCCGAAAGCTGCCAGTCGATGTCGAAGACGTACTGCGCCGAGCCGGATTCGTCGAGGGTGGCAACGGCAGTGGGCGTGCGATCGGCGGTCATACTGCCCGAAACCAGTTGCACCCCAGCGTGTTCGACATAGTCTGCGATGCGATGGCCGCGAGTGTCGTCGCCGATGTGGGTGAGGAAGTCGACCTCTCGGCCCAGCCGGGCCAGGCCGACCGCCACGTTGAGCGGGCTACCGCCGACGTGCTCGCCGGTAATCCGGCCGTCGCGTTCGACGATGTCGATCAGGGCTTCGCCGATGACGAGTGCTCTCATGGTGTGTCCTTGCGCAGCAGCGTCTCCAGTGTCGCGCGTGCTCCGTCGCGGTGCAGCGAATCCAGCGCCCACAGGTACGCCTCGACGAACCGGGAATCGCTCGCGAGATCGCCGAATACATCGGTGTTTTCGATGAATGCGGTCGGCTTCTCCCGCTGTGACTTCGCCAACGGCACCAAGGTGTCGGCCAACTGGTCCTGGACATCGATCGGCTCGCCCTGCTCGTCGACGCCCTCGGCGTAGCGCGCCCAGCTGGCGACGGTCGCCGCCGACAGCCGGATAGGCGCACCGGTCCGGAGATTCTCCCTGATCACCGGAAGCAGCCACTTCGGGATGCGGTCCGATGAGCCGTAGCACAGCCGCACAACCGTGTCCTTGACGCCGGGATTGGCAAACCGTTCGATCAGCGTGTTCTTGTACTCCGGAAGGTCGATACCGGGTACGGGCTTCAGCGTCGGGGTGGCCTCGCTGTCCATGTAGGCGCGCAGGAATTTGGCGAACAGCGGGTCGCCCGCGGCATCGTGGACCAGTCGGTAGCCCGCCAAATACGCGAAATAGCAGAGACTCTGGTGGCTGGCGTTGAGCAGTCGCAGCTTCATCAACTCGTATGGTGTGACGTCGTCGACCATCAGCACGTCGACCTTCTCCAGCGGCGGCCGGCCATCGGAGAAATCGTCTTCGAGTACCCACGACGTGAACGGTTCGGCGGCCACGGGCCAGCGGTCCTCGAGACCGAACTCGTTTTCCACGACGGCGATGACGTCGGGCGTGGTGGCCGGAGTGATGCGATCGACCATCGAATTCGGGAACCTGGTGTGCTCGCTCATCCATTCGCCGAGGCCGGGATGGAGCCGGTCAGCGTATGTGGTGAAGGCGTGGCGGGCGACCTCGCCGTTGCCCTCGATGTTGTCGCACGACACGATCGTCGGCGACGGAATGCCGCGCTCGCGACGACGCGCCAGTGCGGACGCGACGAGTCCGAACACGTGAACACCACCGCCGGCCGAGCCGGCAATCCCACCGTCGTTCAGAGTCTCGATGTTGTAGCCACCCTCGGTGATCGTCAGCGAGATGATGCGGGTACTCGGGGCCGCGAGCAGCTCGATCACCGATTCCGGATCGTCGGGCGCGTAGCGATAGTCGACGATCGATCCGATGACCCGGGCGTCACGGGTGCCGTCTGGATTCTCGAGCAGCAGCGTGTACAGTCCGTCCTGCGCGGCCATCACGTCGGCCATCTTGCGGTCGGCCGCCATGACACCGACACCGCAAATGCCCCACTCCTTGGCCAGGCCCATCTCCAACAGCCGGTCGATGTACATGGCCTGGTGAGCGCGGTGAAATCCGCCGACTCCGAAATGGACTATGCCGACGCCGATCTCGTCGCGGTCATAGCTCGGCCTGCTGAGAGTCATGACACCGTCACCACCGACTTGACGGTACCCGGGATCCGATCTGAGTCCAGTGCCTCGGCGGCCTTCTCCAGCGGGAACCGGGCAGTGACCATGGCATCGAGGTCGACACGACCGGACTCCACCAGCGCGATGGCGGTCGGCCAGGTGTTGGCGTACCGGAAGACTCCCGTCAGCACCAGCTCGCGATTCTGGATCAACTGCACCGGTAACTCCATGGATTCGGCACCCGACCCCACCAGCACCACCCTGCCCGCGGGCCGCACCGCCCGAATTCCCGCGGCGACGGCCGCCGGTGCGCCGGACGCATCGATGAACGCATCGACCGCGAGCTCGTCGGTCTGGTCCACGGCGGGGTCGGCGGTCGACGTGGCGCCGAAGGCGAGGGCGCGCTCGCGTCGCGTCGCGTCGGGATCGCTGACGACGATCTCCGTTGCGCCATAGGCGCGGGCGAGCTGGGTCACCACCACGCCGATGGGTCCCGCGCCCGCGATGAGCACCCGCGACCTGCCATCGAGCTCGGCCTTGCGGACGGCGGCGATGCCGACGGACAACGGCTCGCACAGAGCCGCGGCATCGTCGGACATCGAGTCCGGCACCGGGTGCGCGAACTCCGCGCCGATGGTCACGTACTCGCAGAATGCGCCATCGACCGGCGGTGTGGCGAAGAACCGCATATGCGGACACAGGTTGTAGTGGCCGCGCTTGGTCTCGTCGGTGTCGGGGTCGGGGCGCTGCGGTTCGATCGACACCCGTTGACCGATACGCGCCGGGTCGACCGACGCGCCGACGCCGACGATCGTGCCGGCCGCCTCGTGCCCGAGGACCAGTGGCGCGTCCACCACGAACCCGCCCACCCGGCCATGCCGGTAATAGTG
>CAZOIX010000375.1:0-4843 GCA_964579685.1 uncultured Mycobacterium sp. | reverse complement strand
ACCAATGGACCGTCGAACGCGCCAACCCCTCGGCACAGGACCTGCTGCCCGGGCTGCGAGAGGGCATCACGAACCTCGAGACGTTGATCGGCCAGGACGGCGCGGCAGAGCTTTTTGCCGTCGCCGATTCTCTCGTCGACGACAACGCACGTCTCACCGTGAAGCTGGCCGATGACCGCAGCCTCCAAGTGAGTATCGCCGTGATCGGCGAGAAGCCCGAGGGAACCCAGTTCGTGCTGCACTTCCACGATGTCACCGAATCCGAGCGGCTACGTCAGCTCGAAAAGGAGGAAATGAACCGGGCGGCCGAGGTCCAACGTGCGTTGGTGCCGGGCGTCCTGCCCGCGACCCCGGGTTGGACCATCGGCACGTTCACCAGCCCGGCCCGACAGGTCGGCGGGGACTTCTACGACGTGCGCGTGCGTCAACCTTCCATCGTGCTGAGCCTCGGCGACGTCATGGGCAAGGGCATGGACGCGGGAATGCTCGCGGCGGCGACACGCACGGCGCTGCGGTCCAACGATCCCGCAACCACCCCTTCGGATGTCCTCAACGGTGCCGCGGAGATCCTCGACGGTGATCTGCACCGGATCAGCGCATTCGTGACGCTCGCCTATGTCCAGGTCGACATGGACTCCGGCGACTTCCGATTCGCCGACGCCGGCCACGGATTGCACTTTGTCATCCGCACCAATTCCGGCCGCGTCGAACGGTTGGCGTCCAACGACATGCCCGTGGGATTGGGCAGCCACTGGCGCGAACTCACCGACCGTCTGGCCCCGGGTGACATGATCCTGCTCGTCAGTGACGGAGTACTGGATCTGTGGGGCGGTTCCGTGGAGGGACTCCAGGACGCGATCTCGCGGAGTGCCAAAGGCGGCGGGACGGGTCCGCAGGCGGTCGTCGACTACCTGTGCGCGAATGCGGGCGAGTTGTCCGACGGTGACGACGTCACCGCGGTGGCCCTGCGCCGCAACAGATGAGCCAAGCATCCGCACCACCGGTTTCTGGTCAGCGTGTGGCGGCCAGCTCGTCGCGGTCCTCCGTCCAGCCCCGTTGCAGCAACATCCGATGCACGATCCGCTCGAGTGCGGCCTCCACCTGACCGTGATCTGGTCGTCCCTTCAACGACGACGAGGTGGCCAACTTGTCGACGATTCGGCCGACGATGAGCGCCGATATGGCGTCCACCTGTTTCATCCCGGACTGGCTGAGCCACAGTCGATCACCGGTGCGCAGTGCCAGCCCCTTGGCGATCAGAGCGTCGAATGTCGGTTCGATGACCTCGTGCGGTAGCCGCAGCCGCTCGGCGATATCGGTCAGCGTGACCGAGCCGAATACCTGGTTCTGGCGGTAGATCTGCAGCAGCGCCCACATCTGAGTCACGTCGAGTTCGCACCCGGGTAGTTGAGCCAGACTTCGTAGTCGAAGGTCCGGCGAATCGCGGAAGATCCGCCCGATGGCCACTTCCAGGATCTTTTCGGGCGATTCGGTGCCCGGCATACCGAATCCCTCGCCGAGGTCGGTCGCCGAGACCGTTTCGATTTCGCGCAGTCGCACCTCCTTGAGGAAGAGCGACACGATGAATCCGACGACCGCAACGGGGACTCCACACAGAAACACGGCGCCGAGCGAGTCCGCGTAGGCGGCGACGATGGGCGCGGCGGCCTCGGGCGACAGCGCGTGTAAGGCCTGCGGCGAATCCGCGGCGCGGGCCGGCGCTCCGGAAACCGCCAGCGCCGATGGAATCCGGTCGGCGAGGAAGTTGGCGAACAACGAGCCGAAGATCGCTGCGCCGAAGGAACTTCCGATGGTCCGGAAGAAGGTGACGCCCGACGTGGCGACACCGAGGTCGGCGAAACTGGAGGTGTTCTGGACCACCAGGACCAGTACCTGCATGCACAGGCCGATACCTGCACCGAGCACGAACAGATACACCGATTGCCGCCAGATCGGCGTCGCGGCGTCCATCTGGGACAGCAGCACGAAACCCACCGCCATGGTGGCGGTACCCACGACCGGGAACACCTTGTACCGGCCGGTGCGGCCGACGACGTTCCCGCTGCCGATGGAGGTGATCAGCATCCCGGCCACCATCGGCAAGGTGTGCAGGCCCGACTCCGTGGCCGAGACGCCGTTGACGAACTGCATGAAGGTGGGGAGGAACGTCAGCGCACCCAGCATCGCGAAGCCGACGATGAAACCGAGGATGCAGCACACGGTGAACACCGGGCTGGCGAACAGCCGGATCGGCAGAATCGGCTCTGCCGCATGGGCTTCCACCCATACGAAGAACGCCAACGCGATGACGGAACCGACGAACAAGCCGATGATGACCGGCGACGACCAGGCGTAGGTGCTGCCGCCCCAGCTGGTGGCCAGGGTCAGGCCCGAGGCGGCGACGCCGACGGACAGGATGCCCGCATAGTCGATCGTCGGCTTGGCCGCCCTGGCCAACGACGGTATGGCCGCCGCGCCGACCACGAAAACCAGAATCGCGATCGGAACGTTGATCCAGAACGCCCACCGCCATGTGAGGTGGTCGGTGAAGAAACCGCCCAGCAGCGGGCCGATGACCGTGGTGACACCGAACACGGCGCCGAGCGCGCCCTGGTATCGGCCCCGTTCGCGCAGAGGGATGACCTCGCCGATCACGGCCATCGCGGTGACCATCATCGCGCCGCCGCCGATGCCCTGTAGTGCGCGCGACGCCACCAGCATCGTCATCGATCCGGCCAGCCCGCACAGCACGGAACCGGCGAGGAAGAACAGGATCGACGCGCCGAACACCGCCTTGCGGCCGAACAGGTCCCCGAGCTTGCCGACGACTGCGGTGACGATCGTGGAGGCCAGCAGATAACTGGTCACCACCCATGACTGGTGGCCGGCCCCGCCGAGGTCCGCGACGACCGTCGGCAGCGCGGTGGCAACGATCGTCTGATCCAGGGCTGCCAACAACATGCCGAGCAGCACCGCAACGAAGATGATGTTGCGACGCTGCAGGCCGATCAGCGCACTGGGCGACGCGGAATCCGCGACAGCGGCGTCTGTTGACGTGCTCGTCATACCTACCTTCCGTCGGCGACGTACTCACAAGCCTTATCGTTAGATAAGCTATGAAAGTTACGCCACCGCGAAAGGGTGCGCGCCTATGCGCGAAAAGCCCGGGCCGGAAGGGACGCTATGCGCTGGTGGGCGGCCGAGACACGCACTGCGCGGAGTACAACTCCTCGCCGAGTTTGCCCATCAGCTCGAGCTGGGTCTCGAGGTAGTCGATGTGATCCTCCTCGTTGGCCAGGATCTTTTCGAGCAGGTTCGCCGAGGTGGCGTCCTCCTTCTCGCGGCACATGATGATGCCCGGCCGCAGGCGGGCGACCACCTCGTATTCGATCGCCAGGTCGGCCTCGAATTGTTCACGAAGCGTCTGCCCGATCCGCAGGGAGAACAGCCGCTGATAGTTCGGCAGCCCGTCGAGAAGAAGAATGCGATCGGTGATCTCTTCGGCGTGCTGCATTTCTTCGAACGACTCTTTGCGCGTGTATTGAGCCAGCTCGGTGAATCCCCAATTCGCCTGCATCTTCGAATGCAGAAAATATTGGTTGATAGCCGTCAGTTCGCTCGTCAATTGCTCGTTGAGCAATTTCAGAACGTCGGGATCCCCTTGCATTATCGCTCCTAAGCACCTTGAGGGCTTGTCAGGTGTTGCCGTTAGCCGTGCACTGCCCAATCTAGTGCAGAGAATCCCGATCGGCGCACCTTTTTTGTTGCGCGAGTCGAGTTTTCGACCCGATCACGGTGATCAAGGTAACCGCGTGGCGCAGATCAGACCCCTGTGCTGGACTGCCTAGGCTAAGTAAGGTTAGACTGCGCTAACGCTTGACACTGGTGTCCGAGGGGCTGGGAATAAATGAGTGAATTCGATCTGCACTCGCTTATTCTCGCTTGCGATTTCCGCGTCGACGATGTCGATCGCATGTGGCAGTGGCTCAAGAAGCATTCCGATGGACTCGCTTCAATAGGTGGCCACCACGTGGTGCTCTACACAGCTATATGGGAACCGAATCGGGTGTTGGTGACAATCGGCATTCGGCACGTACGGTCGATGCGAGATGTTTTGCGGTCGCCCGCAATATTCGAGTGGTTCAACATTTCGGGCGCCGACGACATACCCCCGATATTCGGCGGCGAAGTCGTCGAGAAGATCGACCTCTATCCCCCGTCTGCCGACGACCACGTCGGCCGCGTCGTCGTCGGTGTCATGTCCTCGGTCGACGACGTGTCGGCACTGATGATCAAGCTGCACGACGGACTCGAGCGTTTCAAGCACGGCGGGGTCCGCAAGATCTGGGTCTACCGCGCCCTCGACGACGGGCAGGAGGTGATGATCCTGCAGGAAATCGAGGATGAAGATGCGGCCCGGCAGTGGATCGAGCACCCCGATGCCGCCGCGGAGTGGATGTCGAATGCGGGTCTCGGCCCGTACCCCACCCAGTTCGTCGGCAGGTTCGCCCACCTCATGAGCATCGACGAGCAGGGCTGAGGCGCCGATGTTCGTGTGTCTGTGCGTAGGGGTGACGAGTCACGACGTCGACGAGGCGGTGGCCAAGGGCGCCACCACCTCGAAGCAGATCGCCGAAGCCTGCGGGGCCGGCGGCGACTGCGGCCGATGCCGCCGCACCCTGCGCGCGATGATCGAAGCGCATTTCGCAGTCAACGGCCGCGAGTCGAAACCGGTGAGTCGCTAGTCGCGTTCGATTTTCACGGCCCACGCTCGGAGTTTCCGTTCGGCTGTTCTGGTGGGCGCAGGAGGAGTTCGGGGCGGTGGTAGTAATTCACGCGCGCT
>CAZOIX010000374.1:0-4854 GCA_964579685.1 uncultured Mycobacterium sp. | reverse complement strand
TCCGACGACAGGGTGCACGGCGGCCAGAAGCCGATCCCCGACCCACAGGCTGTCGGCGCCGAGTTGCTCGGCCGTCGAAGCGAAGCGGTCGAGCTCGGCGTGTGCGGCCGCCCCGAACTGCGGCACCGCGAATCCCAGCACGACCGACAGGGTAGTGCGCGCGACCGCGACTACTCGTTGTCGCCTCCGGTTGCCGCCGTCGCGGCGACATCGGCCGGCCCCGCCACACCGCGGGCCGCCGGCCATACCCAGTCGCGCACCTCCGGGAGGTCGTCGCCGTGCTCGCGGGTGTATTGGCGTGCGGTGATCCTCATGTCGACCATGCGCTGGCGCAGCGTCGCGCACGTCGAACCAAGGCCCGGCACGCGGTCGATGACGTCGATCACCAGATGGAACCGGTCGAGGTCGTTGAGCATGACCATGTCGAACGGAGTGGTCGTGGTGCCTTCTTCCTTGTACCCGCGCACGTGCACGTTGCCGGCTCCGGTGCGCCGGTAGATGAGCCGATGGATCAGCCACGGATAGCCGTGGTAGGCGAAGATCACCGGCTTGTCGCGGGTGAAGATCATGTCGAAATCGCGGTTGGACAACCCGTGCGGGTGCTCGGTGTCGTCCTGCAGCCGCATCAGGTCCACGACGTTGACGAAGCGCACCTTCAGGGTCGGCAGGTGCTGCCTGAGGATGTCGACCGCCGCGAGCCCCTCGAGTGTCGGCACGTCACCGGCGGTCGCGATGACGACGTCGGGGTCGGTACCGACGTCCTCGTTGCCCGCCCACTCCCAGATGCCCAGTCCCCTGGTGCAGTGCGCGATCGCCTCGTCCATGGTGAGGAAGTTGGGGTGGGGTTGCTTGCCCGCCACCACGACATTCACGTACTGGCGCGAACGCAGGCAGTGGTCGTAGGTGGACAGCAGCGTGTTGGCGTCCGGGGGCAGGTAGACACGGACGATTTCGGCTTTCTTGTTGATCACGTGGTCGATGAAGCCGGGATCCTGATGGCTGAAGCCGTTGTGGTCCTGCCGCCAAACATGGCTCGACAGAAGGTAATTCAGACTGGCGATCGGCCTGCGCCACGGGATGTGGTTGGTGACCTTGAGCCATTTGGCGTGCTGGTTGACCATCGAGTCGACGATGTGGATGAAGGCCTCGTAGCAATTGAACAGCCCGTGCCTGCCCGTGAGCAGATAACCCTCCAGCCAGCCCTGGCACTGATGCTCGGAGAGCATCTCGACGACCCGTCCAGCGCGCGCGAGATGCTCATCGACCTCAGGTCCCACGAATTCGGCGTTCCACTGTTTCGCGGTCGCTTCGAACACCGGCTGAAGGCGGTTCGACGCGGTCTCGTCGGGCCCGAAGATGCGGAAGTTGTCGGGATTGAGCCGAATCACTTCGGTCAGCCACTGGCCGAGCACCTTGGTGGCTTCGGCGATGGTCGCGCCGGGGACGGGTACGTCCACCCCGTACCTCCGAAAATCGGGAAGCCGCAGATCCTTGAGCAGCATCCCGCCGTTGGCGTGCGGGTTGTCACTCATTCTCAGGTTGCCCACGGGCGCCAGCTCCGCGATCGCAGGATCGAGCCTGCCGCCCTCGCCGAACAGTTCGGCGGGCCGGTATGAGGCCAGCCAGTCGGCGAGCACCTTGAGGTGTTCGGGGGTGTCGCGGGCGCTGGCGAGCGGAACCTGGTGGGCGCGCCACGATCCCGTGGTCTTCTTGCCGTCGATGTAGTCCGGTCCCGTCCATCCCTTCGGGGTGCGGAACACGATCATCGGCCACGTCGGACGTCTCTCATCACCCGCGGCCGCGCTGGCCTTGATCTCCGAGATCTCGTTCAGCACGGTGTCGAGCAACGATGCGAACCGCCGGTGGACCTCGGCCATATCGTCGTCGGAGTCCGCCTCGAAGAAATGCGGATTGTGGCCGTAACCGATCATCAGGCTGCGCAGTTCATCGCTGGGAATCCGGTCCAGAACCGTAGGATTCGCGATCTTGTAGCCGTTGAGGTGAAGGATCGGCAGCACCACACCGTCTTTGGCGGGGTTGGTGAACTTGTTCGAATGCCAGCTCGTCGCGAGCGCTCCGGTCTCCGCCTCGCCGTCCCCGACGACGGCGGCGACCAGGAGGTCCGGATTGTCGAACGCGGCCCCGTAGGCGTGCGAGAGCGCGTAGCCCAGTTCGCCACCTTCGTGGATCGAGCCCGGCGTCTCCGGAGCAACATGCGAGGGGATGCCCCCCGGGAAGGAGAACTGGCGAAACAGCCGACGCAACCCCTCGGTGTCCTGTGTGACGTCGGAATAGAACTCCGAATAGGTGCCGTCGAGATAGGCGTTGGCAACCAATCCGGGGCCGCCGTGTCCCGGGCCAGTGACGAAGATCGTCGACTGCCCGCGCTCGGCGATCACCCTGTTGAGATGCGCGTACAGAAAGTTCAAACCGGGAGTGGTCCCCCAGTGACCGAGCAGGCGGGGTTTGACATCGTCGCGCGACAGTGGTGTGACCAGTAACGGGTTGTTCAGCAGGTAGATCTGGCCGACGGACAGGTAGTTGGCGGCGCGCCACCAGCCATCGATGCGAGCGATCGTTTCGTCGTTCAGCGAGTGCGGTCCAGCGGAGTGCCAATTGTGCGTCACGGTGGTCATCGCAGTGTGCTCCTGCGGCGTCGGGGTTGGTGTTCGCTCCCTATCAAACGCCTGCGGTCGAGGTTGTGCTCGACCTGGGGGACTTGTTCACCGCTCGGCAACCGGCGCCGCGCTCGGGCGCACCGGCCGTCTCAGGAGATGCTCAGCAAAGATCGGTATTATCGCCAGCCGTGTCTGATCAAGCGCTGGCGGCTGAGCCGTCGCACCCGTTGATCGACCAACTGTCCGCGCTTCATCACTTCCGCATCTATGTGGACATCGCCGTCGTGGTGGTGGTGCTTGCGCTCACCAACCTGATCGCCCACTTCACCACGCCGTGGGCCAGCATCGCGACAGTGCCTGCGGCCGCCGCCGGCCTGCTGCTTCTCGTGCGGTCGCGGGGGCTGGGCTGGACCGAACTGGGCCTGGGTAAGGAGCACTGGAAATCGGGGGCGGGCTACGCACTGGCCGCCGTCGCGCTGGTGGTCTCGGTGATCGCGATAGGCGCACTTCTGCCGTGGACACGACCGATGTTCATGAACAACAACTACGCGACCGTCTCGGGCGCGCTGATCGCGTCGATGATCATCATTCCGCTGCAAACGGTCATTCCGGAGGAATTGGCATTCCGTGGCGTACTGCACGGTGCGCTGACCCGCGCGTGGGGATTCCGTGGCGTGGCGGCGGCCGGTTCGCTGCTGTTCGGCCTGTGGCATATCGCGACCTCGTTGGGTCTCACCAGCAGCAATGTCGGATTCACGCGCCTTTTCGGTGGTGGTCTGCTCGGCACGGTGGCCGGCGTCGTCCTCGCGGTGGCCGCAACGGCGTTCGCCGGTTTCGTCTTCACCTGGCTGCGCCGGCGCAGCGGGAGCCTGATCGCCCCCATCGCCTTGCACTGGTCGCTCAACGGCCTTGGCGCGCTTGCCGCCGCCGTGGTCTGGCATCTGTCGACCTGACTGACTGTCGTCGGTACGGCCCTGCCGTCAGCGGTTCGCCTTTCGGCGCGCGCGAAACTCACGGTTCTTGAGCTTGTTGCCGCACGCGGACATCTCGCACCACGTCCCGCCGCGATTGCGCGACCTGTCGTAGAACGCCCACCGGCATTCGTCGTTCGCACAGACCTTCAGCCGGGCCCAACTGCCGTCGCGTTGCGCGTCACGAATGGCCAGCACGAGTTCGACCAGCCGCTGCGCCACCGAATCGCCTGCCGCGGTCAGTTGCACCGTTCCGTCGGCATCGAACTCGGCGCGGGCGCCGCCACCGGCGGTCACTGCACGAAGCGGCGCCAGTTCCGCCCCGGTCGGCGACGGTCCACCGGCGTTGCGCACCAGCAGTGCGCGCAGCGCTTCACGGACGTCGCGCAGCAGCTGCAGGTCGGCGTCGTCCAACGTGGTATCCGGCGCCAACAGGTCGTGGTCGATCAGCCATGGCCGGGCATCGCCGGGATCGACAAGTCGGTCCGGCCCTTCGGGCAGCTCGACGGTGTTGACCAGTGCTTGCACGCGAAGCAGTGGTCCGGGCGCCGGCTTGGATTCATCATCGGCGAGCCAACGCTGAGGATCGGCAGCCATATCGACACTGTATGCCTGCATGACCGGTATATCAACTTGACCGGTCATGCATGACCGGTATAACGTGTTAGACGGTCACAACGAAAACGAATGCCGTCACCGGCAAAGAGGTAGATATCCATGGCTGACAACAAGTTCCCAGCCGACGTTCTGTTCGCCATTCAGGCCACCGCCGCCCCGGAGGCAACGCCGCGGCCGTCGCTGGCGGCACGGCTGACCGCGCGCCTTCTGGCCGGCCGGCTCGACCGGCTCATCGCGGTGGGCGTACGGGCATCCGCGGGCAACGCCCTCGCGGTGCACGAGGCGCGCCTGAGATCCACGGCGGAGCGGGAGGCCATCGCACGAACGTTGCGGTACGCGCTGCGCGACGCCCGCGTCGGCGGGCTGGTGTTGTCGTCCCGAATGCCGGTGCACGTCGGCAACGTCACGTCCGCCGAAGAGTTGATCGACAGGATCTCGCTGCGGCTGCACTCCCCCCGGCCGGTGAATGCGCGCGGCATGGCGAGGCTGCGCAGGATTCTGAGCGACGGGACCGGGCCGTTTTACCGTTATGGGCGCGGCGATCTGAAGGGACGGCTCGGGGCCGCCCTCGCGGCGCTCTAGACCACCTAGCGCGCTTAGCGGGTTGATCACACGCATCAGGTGGCTGTTGCGAAATGTGTGGCGGT
>CAZOIX010000373.1:0-4856 GCA_964579685.1 uncultured Mycobacterium sp. | reverse complement strand
CGTTGACCCCGATCAACATCGCCAGCACGATGCCCGGATGCGCATCGCCTCCCAGCGCGCCGAGAAGCACCAACGTGGCGGGCAGGTTGTTGACGACGTTGGCGAGGACGGCCGCGAGGGCGGCGACCCACAGCAGCCCCACGAGGTTGGGTTCCGTCGGCAGCATCCCGCCGAGTGCCCTGCCCATGCCGTGTCCCGTCACGCCGGCGACCACGACACCCAGGGCGAAGACAAACAGACAGAACAACGGGGATGCCTCACGCACGAGCCCGGAAACCGTCACGGTGCGGCGCGCGAGCGACCAGACGGCCAGCGCGCCCGCACCGGCCACCGCCACCCAGACCGGCTCTATCCCGACGATGCTGGACGCCCCGAATCCGACCAGGGTCAACGCCAGCACGGTGAACACGAACGCCGGCGGCGCGGCCTGCTCACCGACGGCGGAGGCCGACGGGGTGCTCGCGGCGCCGGGGCCGGGCCCACCCTGCACGTCGCGCAGGTCGGCCCGGAAGAAGAACCGGAACACCACGTATTCGACGGCGATCACGACCAGCCACGGCAGCCCCATCAGCGCAGCGAAGTGCAGGAAGGACAACCCGGTGGCCGAGAAGGCGAGCAGGTTGGTCAGGTTGGACACCGGCAGCAGGGTCGACGCGGAGTTCGCAAGATGGGTGCAGGCATAGACATGCGGCTTGGCCCGCAGTCCGAGGTCGACCGCGGTACGAAACACGATGGGCGTCAACAGCACTACCGTGGCGTCCAGGCTCAGCACCGCTGTGGTCCCCGCCGCGGCGGCGAAGACGAGCCCCAGAAGCCGCACGGGCTGCCCGCGTGAGAACGTCGCGAGCCGTCCGCCCAGCCACGTGAACATTCCGGCGACGTCGGCCAAATGAGCCAACACCAGAATCGCCGCGAGGAAACCCACCGTCGGACCGAGTTCTTCGAGTTGGCGCATCGCGTCCGACGGAGACACGACGCCGAGGAGGACCACCACCGCGGCCGCGGGAACCGCCAGCGTCGCCTCGGGCAACCCGCGCGGCTGCAACATGGCGAACAGCAGTACCGCCGCGAGCAAAATCCAGGCAACGAGTCCGGCGGCAGCGCCGCTCAGCACTGGCCCGTCACGTCACCGATCGTCGCACACCACGCGGGGGCGTGGCGGGGGTCTGCCGCACGCTTTCGTCGTCGAGTGAGGCCGTCACGGGTGCGTCGCGCCAATCCGCGTACAGCAGTTTGCATCCCAGGTACCCGAAGATGAGCGGAAAGACGAAGTACTGGTACTGCGTCCACAACAGCGCCAGCAGGGTGTCGGCGGTGCCGCCCGGCATGTTCGGGAAGCCGGCGAACACCTCGCTGAACGAGAAGATGAACGTCGCCACGACCGGTTCACCGGCCCCCAGCACCGGAATCACGTACCGCAGCCTGGAACCGGTCCTGTTCAGCCACCAGAAGACCGCGGTACTGGCGAGGTTGACGAAGGCGTATATCTCCAACGTGAAGAACGTCGCGTTGTGGTTGACCGTGCGTAGGTCCACCGACCCGAATGACGCGATGTCCCACCAATACATGTGCAGGATGTTCTCGCGCATCCACGGGGTGTAGGCGATGACATCGTTCAGCGTGTGCAGGTCATGGAACACGAACGGCGACAGGATCACCCAGGGGATCTCCCAGAGCAGATTCGTCATCACGTAGGACACCAGCCACAGCACGAGACACTCGTGGAAGAGCTGCAGCCGCGAACGTGTGCGCGCCCCCGGGAGCAGTAGCGGAATGATCCATCCGTTGAGCCAGATGCTGATCGCGTACAGCGAGGCTTTTGCGCTCGTGGGGAAGTCGAGAACCCCCACGTAGAACAGCGTTGCGAAGACGCCGGTGGCGCCCCAGAACACCGCCGTCCAGATCGCGAAGACTCGCCACGTCGACGGCGAGACGCGGCGCTTCTCGGCCCCGCGCCATGAGGTTTTGTCGCCCGCGAAGTTCGTCAGTACCGCCACGTCGCCCCTACAGACACGCTTGCGAATGTCGAAATATCGACATAGGGTTCGATATTGTGACAGGCAAGGTAGACCCGCCATCGACCCCGCGTCAAGGCCTGTCGCCGCCGACCGAGCGGGTGATCGCCGTACTCGAGCTGCTCGGTCGCGAACCCACCACGCAGTTCTCTCTCGCCGAGATCTGCCGCCGGCTGAATATCAGCCGCGCCACGGCCCACGTGATCTTGACGACGCTGGCGGCGCGCGAGTGGGCGAACCGGGATCCCGCAACGGGCCACTATGCGTGGGGGCCCGCGATCGCCGCCTTGGCCAAGCCGACCGCCGCCCAACTCCACCGCGCGGATCTACAGGAGTTGGCTCATCTCACCGGCATGCAGGTATCACTGGCGCGTCGCGAGGGCGCCACGCTCGTGGTCATCGACACCGTCGGCGAGCACTTAAGGGGCCCGCGAATCTCAACCGGAATGCGCACACCGTTCGTGGCACCGATCGGCCGCGACTACGTGGCCTGGTCGGATGCAGAGACCCAGGAGCAGTGGCTGCAGGCGATCGGAACACCCAGCGGTGGCTTCCGCGCACGAATGACGGCCGTGCTCAACGAGATTCGACAGCGCGGCTTCGTGGTCGAACGACTCACCCGCGAGTACATCCGCGTCTACACCGCACTGCGTGCGCTGAGCGCCGACGGTGAGGTCGACGAGATCACCACGCAGCTCGCCGGTGCCTATGCCAATCTCGCGGTCATCGACATCCTCGAGGACGAACTCGCCGGCGACCACGCGCACAGCATCGCCACGGTGTCGGCACCGATCCGCCACGAAGACGGGTCCGTGGCGATGGTCGTCATGGCCTCGGCCTTCACCACCCTCACCGGTTCGGCCATTCGCGAGTTGGGCCAACGGGTTCGCGGTGCGGCCCAAGCCGGCGAACGGCGCATCGCTCGTTACGGTGCGGCCAGCTGATAATTGGCAAGGAGATGGCTACCACCAGATATGACGCGATCGTGCCGTGCACGCCTCAGCGGAGTTCACGCTGCACCATGGGCAGCACCTTCTGCGCCAGCAATTCGATGGTCCGGCAGACGATCCTGTGCTCCATGCCCATCCACTGCACCCGGGCGACCAGCCGGGTGAACCCCGTTGCACGGGCCAACCGCACCAACTCCTCGGCGCAGTCCTCGGGGGACCCGATGATGACCCGGCCCGCCAGCAACTCGGGAACGTCGCGGACCGCGGCGGGGTCCCCGACCACTTCGGTGAACAGGCCCCAGTTGCCGAAGACCCGGTAACTGGCCTCCAGATAGGGCAGCGCATCGCGTAGCGCCGTGGCGCGATCCTCGGCGACGACAATGTTGCGCAGCAGCGGAAAGTCCGCGGGCTTGGGTTTGCCGAGCGCCGCCAGGCGGGCATCAAAGGCCTTCGCCTGTTCGACGATCACCTTTTCGGTGAGGTGGGACGAGGCGACCCAGGTGTCACCCACCGAGGTGTCGGCCAGTTCGGCAGCCCGTTCGACCGAACGAACAACGCTGCCGCCCAACCAGAACGGCGGGCGGGGCTGCCGAACGGGGCGAAGCGCCAACGCGGTGTCCTCGACCCGGAAGTAACGCCCCTCGAAATGCACCCGGTCCTGCGACCACAACCGCGCGATGAGGTCGATCGATTCGGCAAAGCGTCCCACCCGCTCCCGGCGGTCGACGCCCAGCAGCGCAAACTCGTCGTGAGTCCAGCCGGCGGCTGCCCCCAGGATGAATCTGCCGCCGCTCACCACGTCGAGGAACGCGCCCTCGATGGCGACCTGCAACGGGTGGTGATGAGGAAGCACGAGCATGCACGTCGACAACGACATCCCGTCGGCGGCGGGGGCAAGACGAGCCAATGTCGAAAACGGCGGCAGCCACGCCGCCGATCCATACGACAGATGGGTGCCGATCGTGACTCCGTCGAAGCCACCGGATCTGGCGATGGACACCTGCTCCACGTGCTCGGCCAGCCGCAGACTCAGCGGAGCGCCCGGCGGATGCTCGGGGTTGATGAACAACGTCAACCGCATGCGGACAAACCTAATGGGATGCTCCCCTACCGTGCGCCCACCGGCGATAGCCTCAACCATGTGCTCGACGGAGTGATGCTGCTGTGGTGGATCCTGACGGTGCCGTCGTTTCTCTTCGTCGTCGTCGACATGTGGCGAACGACCCCCGAATCGATCGTGCTCAAATGGGCCTTCGCGATTCTCACAGCATTCACCGGGCCCCTCGGGGCGTTCCTCTACGTACTGGGTTGCCGGGAACCACTTCCGGGCACCCATGAGCAGTACATCTCGGCTCGCTGGCGCCAGGTGCTCGGATCGACGATGCACTGTGTCGCCGGAGACGGGATCGGGATCGTCGTCGGCGCCGCGATCGGGGCCACCCTCGCGTTGTCGTTCTGGCCTGACTTCGTTCTCGAGTACGCGTTGGGCTTCGGGTTCGGATGGGCCTTCTTCCAGGCGTTCGCTATGCGGGGCATGGCCGGCGGTTCCTATCTGACGTCGCTGAAGATGACCTTCCTGCCCGAGCTGCTGTCGATGAACCTGCTGATGACCGGCATGGTGCTCACCTCCAGATTCGCGATGAGCGCAGTGGCCGGAGGCGACGACCCCACCCGGCCGGAATTCTGGTTCATCATGTCGATGGCCCTGACCGCCGGGTTCGTGTGCGCGTATCCCGTCAACTGGTGGCTGGTGGCCAACAACATGAAGCACGGGATGCTCACCGTAAGGCGAGAGCCACTGCCGATGATGTCGGACGAACACGGGGCGGCAGGGGGTGACATGGGGACGCACGACAGCGCCGAGACCGCACAACCGGGGTCTGGTGTGAAG
>CAZOIX010000372.1:0-4881 GCA_964579685.1 uncultured Mycobacterium sp. | reverse complement strand
CTGCTGGCGTGGTCGAGCGTCGCGCAAATCGGCTATATCGTCGCCGGGATCAGCCTGGCCACCGCCGCCGGAGTGTCGGCGGGCTATTTGCACGTGGTGAATCATGCGATCACCAAGGGCGCACTGTTCGCCTTGGCCGGTGTGCTGCTGTTCCGGCTCGGTTCGGTGCGGCTCTCCGCGATGGCGGGCCTTGGCCGGCGAATGCCGTGGACGTTCGCCGCGATCGCGGTGGCGGGCCTCGGTCTGGTGGGAGTGCCGCCGACGGCGGGCTTCGTCAGCAAATGGGCGCTGGTGACGGCACTCATCGAGGACGGCGCCTGGCCAGTGCTGGTCGTGAGGTGGATCAGTTCGCTGCTCGCGCTGGTGTACATCGGACGTGTCGTCGAGGTGGCGTGGTTTCGTGATCCGGCGCCGGACGTGACGCCCAGGGCGGCGCCTTTGTCGATGACGGCGGCGAGCTGGGCACTGGTGGTGCTGTCCGTCTATTTCGGAATTGACGCGACGCTGCCCGGCGGGCTGGCCGATGGCGCCGCCGCCGCGCTGTTGGGGGGTGGGTGACTTGGCACTCCTGCCCGTCGCAGTGGCGCTGCCGCTGCTCGCCTGTGTGGCGGTGTTGTTGTTGCGGCGCTGGCCGAATGCCCGTGAGGCCGCGTCGGTGGTCTTTGGCGTGCTGTTGGCTGCCGTGGTGCTGGCGATGTGGCCGATGGCCGACAGCGGTGTTCGCGTCCAGCTGTGGGAGTGGCTGCCCGGCCTGTCGCTGGAACTCGCGCTCGAGCCGCTCGGCCTGATGTTCGCCACCGTCGCCGCGGTGCTGTGGCCCATCACCACGATCTACGCGGCGGGCTATCTGCGGGCCAGGAGCGAGCACGCCCAGACGCGGTTCTTCGTGTTCTTCGCCCTGACGATCGCTGCCGCGATGTGGATTGCGTTGTCCGCCAACCTCATTACCCTGATCATCGGCTATGAGGTGATGACCCTGGCGACGTGGCCGCTGGTCGCCCACGAGGGTGGCGCCAAGGCGCGCCGTGGTGCGCGCACCTACGTGGTGATCCTACTCGCGACATCGATCGGTCTGCTGTTGCCAGCGATCGTGTGGACGTGGACTTTGGCGGGCACCACCGGTTTTCGTCCCGGTGGTGTGCTCGAAGGGGACGCCGGTGCGGGTGTCCTGACGGCATTGTTCGCGCTGTATCTGTTCGGCATCGGGAAGGCCGCGCTGATGCCGGTGCACCGCTGGCTTCCCGCTGCCATGGTTGCGCCCACGCCGGTGTCAGCGCTGCTGCATGCGGTCGCAGTGGTCAAAGCCGGGGTTTTCGCCGTGCTCAAGGTCGCCGTCTACGTGTTCGGGCTGGACACGCTGCGCGAAACCGGTGCGGCACTGCCGATGACGTGGGTGGCGGCGTTCACGTTGATCGCCGCGGCGGTGGTGGCCGTGCGATCGGACAATCTCAAGCGGCGCCTTGCGTACTCGACGGTCAGCCAGTTGGCCTACATCGTGCTGGCGGCCACGCTGGCCGACAAGATTGCGGCGGCCGGCGGCGCTCTTCACATGGTGACCCACGCCGCGGGCAAGATCACGTTGTTTCTCTGTGCAGGGGCGATCGCGGTCACCGCGGGCAAGACGAAGGTGAGTGAACTCGACGGGCTGGGGCGCGCCATGCCGTGGACGTTTGCGGCCTTTCTCGCCGCCTCGATCTCGATCATCGGGTTGCCGCCGTTCGGGGGCATGTGGAGCAAGTGGCTGCTGTTCCTCGGTAGCGCCGACGCCGGCGACGTCGTGCCGCTCATCGTGTTCGTGGTGGGCTCGTTGCTCGCGGTGGCCTACCTGATACCCATCCCGATCCGTGCGTTTCTTCGCCCGCCGCCCCAGCCTCTGACGCACGGTGAGGCCGCGCCCGCGTTGTCGGCGCCCTTGATCCTGACCGCGCTCGGTTGCCTCGCGTTGTTTTTCGGGGCGGGCGCACTCCTCACCCCGCTCTCGCAGGCATGGGGGCTGTCATGAACGACGACCGCCGATGGCTCGACAACCCGCGCAACGTGACCCGTCTGGTGCACGGCCTCGCAGCGCTGTGCACGCTGGCGCTGCTGGCGGACTTTTTCTACACCAAGCACCCTCACTTCGCCGTCGAACGCATCTTCGGCTTCTACGGGATCTACGGCTTCGTCGTGAGCTTCAGCTTGGTACTCGCGGCCAAGCAGATGCGACGCGTGCTGCGCCGCGACGAGGACTATTACGAACCCGAGTCGTGCGCCGACGGAGAACGGGAGCGCGATGATGATTAATCCCGCATTGCTCCTGATGCTCGGTGCCGCCGCGGTGCCATTGCTGGGTGGCTGGCAGCGCCGCGCCGTGATGATCGGGCTACCTGTCGCGGGTCTCATCGGTCTGTGGCTGTTGCCCGAAGGGCCCGCAGGACAATTCGCGGTGCTGGGACTGGAATTCACTCCGCTGCGTGTCGATGCCTTGTCGCGGATCTTCGCCACCGGCTTTCTGGTGGCGGCGCTCTTGACGGTGATTTATGCATTTCATCTACGAGATGCTCTGCAGCAGAGCATCATTCTGCTCTACGCCGCAACCGCGGTCGGCGGTGCGCTCGCGGGTGACCTGCTCACATTGTTCGTTTTCTGGGAGCTGGCCGGGTTGTCGTCGGCGTTCTTGATCTGGGCTGGCCGAACAGAGCGAAGCTACCGCGCGGGCATGCGCTATCTGATCGCGCAATTGATCTCTGGGCTGATCATGCTGGTCGGCATCGCGATGCGCCTGGCCTCCGGTGAGGGATTGGAGTTCGAGTATCTGGGACTGGACCACCCGGGAAACCTGCTGATTCTCTTGGCGATCGGCATCAAATGCGCATTCCCCCTTCTGCATTCCTGGCTGATCGACGGATATCCCGAGGCGACGATCGTGGGCACGGTCGCGCTGTCGCCGTTCACCACGAAACTCGCCGTCTATGCGCTGGCGCGCGGGTTCCCGGGCGTCGACGCGCTGGTGTGGATCGGCGTGGCGATGGCCGTGTTCCCGATCTTCTACGCGGTGATCGAGAACGATCTGCGCCGTGTGCTCGCCTACAGCATGATCAATCAGGTCGGTTTCATGGTGGCGGGGGTCGGCATCGGTGGATCGCTCGGAATCAACGGCGCCGCCGCCCATGCCGTCGCCGATATGGTCTTCAAGGGTCTGCTGTTCATGTCGATGGGTGCAGTCCTTCTGCGCACCGGGACCGTGAAAGGGTCCGAGTTGGGCGGGCTGTACAAGTCCATGCCGCAGACCACCGTGCTGTGCATCATCGGTGCGGCGTCCATCTCCGCATTCCCGTTGTTCTCGGGATTCGCCACCAAGTCGATCATCATGGAGGCGGTCGCACAGGAGCACCGCACAACGATCTGGCTACTGCTGTTGTTCGCGTCCGCGGGTGTCTTCCACCATGCCGGGATCAAGATTCCGTTCTTCGCATTCTTCGCTCACGATCGCGGGTATCGGGTCGCCGAGGCCCCGGTGAACATGCGCGTCGCGATGGGGTTGGCCGCATTGTTGTGCATCGGTATCGGCGTGGCGCCGTCCATGCTGTACGAATTGCTGCCCTACGCAATGGATTACGAACCGTACACGACCGCGCACGTGGTCAACCAGCTTCAATTGCTGTTGTTCGCTGCGCTCGCGTTCACCGTACTGATTCGCACCGGGCTCTACCCGCCAGAAGTTCGTTCGGTGAACCTGGACGTCGACGTGATCTACCGCAAGCTGCTGCCATGGGTATGGCGTGGCTTCGTCACCGCAGCACCCAGGGTGGAGACAGCTGTGGGCGCACCGCTGCGCCGCCGAGCCGATCACCTTTGGGCCGTCACCCGAGAACCTCTCGAGCCCGACGGTCGGTTGGCCCGACCGTGGTCCACCCACTCGATGGTGTGGTTCGTCGCACTGCTGTTCGGTGTCGTCCTCTTGATCAGCCTGTGGTGACGTCTTATCGAAGGCGCAAACCCCTGGGCGTGCGGGAAAAACCCGCGGCGATCAGCGCTTCCTCGACAGCGGCTCGCTGGCCGTGGGCGGCGGGCTCCAGTACCGAGACGCCGTTGACCTTTTCGATGAGGAACCCCGGCGCGCGCCCGGCGCTCACCAGATCGGCCAGTGCCGCCGCGGCCGCGGTGTGCGCGTCGGCGTCGTCGGTGAAGCTGAGCAGCGAGCGCCCGCCACGTTCGACGAACCAGGTCAGGTCACCGTCGACCAGCGCCGCCAGTGCGCCCGCCTTGCGGCCCGGCCGGTGTGCGACGTCCTCGTCGGAACCATTGCGCGTCGGCCACGGGAGCGCGGCCCCATAGGGGTTGGCCGGATCGGCGGCGGCCATCACCACCGCGTGATACTCGCGGTGGTCGGGGTCGACCCCGTCGAGGTAGGAGCGCAGCCTGTCCACCGTCGACGCAACCGCGAACTGGGCGCCGCCCAGCGACTCGACGAAATACCCGCGCTGGCACCGACCCGCGTCCTCGAACGCGGTCAGCACCTTGTAGAGCATGGCGAAGCCACCCGGTATCTCCTCGGCCGCGACTGCGCCTTTGGTCAGCACGCCGTGGCGGTTGAGCAACAACTCGGCCTGGAAATGGGCGCGCACCGTGGATTCCGGCTCGGCGACCGGAAGTGCCGACCACCGACCCGCGACCGTCTGGTCCACGCTGCGGGCCTGGGCGTGCGCGACGCTGTAGCGGCTCAACCGCGGCGGACGCCGGCGCTGGCGGTGCGCGGGCGCGCCGTGGCGCCCCGGGGACCGGCGGGGACCAGACAGCAACGCCCGCACCGGTGCGAATGTGTCGCCGGTGACCCAACCCGCCCAGATCAGTTCCCACAGCGCCTCGTTCAGCTCGGCGGTCGGATCGTCGGCCAGCTGA
>CAZOIX010000371.1:0-4897 GCA_964579685.1 uncultured Mycobacterium sp. | reverse complement strand
GCGCGGATGCAGAGTTCGCCCCAGCCGGTACCCGATCTCGAGCACCCTGCTGCCGGGTCCGACGTCCGCCGAGTCGAGAAGGCGGTCGATCTTGCGGCGCTGCGCGTCTGCGAGCGCAGCCGGATCGGCGGGCAGTGCTTCGAACAACGCGCTGGAGTATGTCATGGTCTCATCGAGGAACTCGGCGAACATGGCATTGGACAGATCGTAGTGTTCGGCGATATTGCGGCGCGCCTGTCGGCGGCTGTTGTGCTGCGAGCGCGGCTGCCGGACCACGGCTAGGGGGCGGAAGCGTTGCAGGACAGCGGGAATCAGTTCGGTCAACCGTTTTCCGAACTCCGTGAGCAGGCCGGCGATGTCGGTGGAGCTCCAGTCGCCGGCCATATACGACTCGCCGAAGCCGATGAGGCCGTATCGGCCGACCCGGCGAACCATCGCTTCGGGCCGATGCACCACCATGGTCGGCAGCGTGGGGTCGGCGGCACCGATCACCGTGCCGTCGGGGTACACCACGCGGATCGGCAGCCGCGCCGCAGCACGGCGGAACAGCCGGTCCGCGACAGCTCCCGCTACCGCGCTGACCGGTCCGGCCGGGACCCGTGCGACGGCGGGCCACCTCTCGGAATCGATGGTGGCAGAGGAGGGCAACGTCAGATCGATACTCACGTCTGGCTGACTCTTTCTCTCTCGATGGACTCACGCGGTACAACGGGGACGCGTCGCAACCACAGTGTGATTCCTTGTATCCGAATTCCGATTGCGCCCATCAACGGCGCGAGCGGAGCCACCAGTTGCAGTCGCAGGATTTCGGCGATGCTTGCGCGCCTCCGGTTTCCACGCATGGTGACGACGAATGCGGGCTGGTTCTCGCGGTGCAACGAGATCCGCACGTCGAGGTTCTCTTCGGGCCGGGGGGCGCTCACCAGGTAGTGGCCGTCCACGGCGTTGAACGGTGAGACATACAGCTTCTTCATGACGATCGCGGGGTGGTCGTCGTCCGGTGGGAGTAGGTATGCATGGCGCCCGCCGTAGGTGTTGTGCACCTCGGCGATGATGTGTCGCAGCGTCCCGCCTGCATCGTGGCACCAGTAGAGACTGATGGGGTTGAACACGTATCCGAGCACTCGGGACTGCAGGAGGGCGGTGATCCTGCCGCCGCGCAGGTCCACACCGCGGTCGGCGAGGAATGCGTCGATGCGTTGGCGCAGTGTGTCATTCGGGCCGTCGGTCTCACTGGCGCTGAAGTGGTCGCGGGCGTCGAATCGGGCAAGCGGTCGCAGCACGCGGGGCAATTCGGGTAAGTGGTCCACGTCGACGTACCAGCTGTAGCCGCGGTGCTCGAAGTAGTGGTGCACCGGGGCGCGACGCAGGTGGGTGATCCGGGAGCGGTAGATGGCGGGTGTCAGCATGGCACCGCCTCCAACGCGACGGCGGGCCATTCGGCCCCGAGGCGTTGCGCCGCGCGCAATCCGGAGGCCGCGCCGTCCTCGTGAAAACCCCAGCCGTGGTAAGCGCCTGCAAACACCACGCGGTCATCGTCCAAGGTCGGTAACAGCCGCTGAGCCGCGACAGACTCAGGTGTGTACATCGGATGGCTGTAGGTCATCTCCGTGATCACCGTGGCCGGATCGACGCGGTCCTCGCCGCCGAGCGTCACCAGGAACCGGAAGTCACCGCCGAGCCGCATCAGCCGGCTCACGTCGTAGGTGACCAGCACCTGCTGATCGTCGGAGGTGGTCAGGTAGTTCCACGACGCGCGGGCGCGCCGGCGCGTGGGCAGCACCGATTCGTCGGTGTGCAGCTGCGCATGGTTGGTGCTGTAACCGATGGCGCCGAGCACCGACCGCTCCGCGGATGTCGGCTCGGCGAGCATCAGCAGCGCCTGGTCGGGATGCGTGGCGACGACGGCGGCGTCGAAACGTCGCGGTGGAGATATTCCGTCTGACACCTCGACGCCGTCGGGTACCCGCCGCAGCGAGCGCACGGCCGCGCCGATGCGCACCTCGTCGATGACGTTGGCCACAGCGTCGACGTAGGTGGCAGACCCGCCGACCACTGTCCGCCACACGGGGGAACCGAACACCGACAGCATGCCGTGGTGTTCGAGGAACACGAACAGGTAGCGCGCCGGATACTGCAGCGATTGTCCCGGCGGCGACGACCACACCGCGGCGATGAGCGGCGTCATGAAGTAGTCGATGAAGTACTGGGAGAAACCGTGGCGGGCGAGGAATTCGCCGACGGTCTCATTGTCCGCGTCGGCTTCGAGCAGGCGCAGTGCGGCGCGGTGGAACCGCTTGACCTCGGCCAGCATCAGCAGGTAGCGCGGACGGCCGAGTGCAGACCAGGACGGGAACAACCCGCCGATCCCACGGGCGCCTGCGTACTCCAGTCCACTCGCGTCGTCGCGCACCGACATCGACATGTCGGTTTCCCGGGTCTGGACGCCGAGTTCGTCGAACAGTCGGCACAGCGTCGGGTACGTGCGGTCGTTGTGGACGAGAAAGGCCGAATCGACACCAACGGTGTCGCCGTCCCGACCGAGCTGCAGCTGATGGGTGTGTGCATGCCCGCCGAGCCGGCTATCGGCCTCGTAGAGGGTCACATGGTCGCGAAGTGCCAGGACATATGCGGCGACCAGGCCTGACACACCGCTGCCGATGACGGCCACGGAGCGTTGGCGGGGATGCATGCGTTCCACATCCCCTATTCGGAGCCGTGTGAACCCCGGATGGCCCTAAGTCGAAGGGAGTTCCCATGAACGCGCGGTTTCCGCCAGCCCCTGCACCAATGCCGAGGTCGCGGGGGAGATACCGTCGTCGCCGGGCAGTTGGCTGCGCGGGCTGATGCCACGTACCCGCGGAGTGAGTTCGAGTTGCGTGCCGCCTTTGCGCACGCGGTTCACCGGGTTGTCCGGGTGCATGCCACGCAGTTCGCGAGGGATCGCGGTGATGTCGGTGACGACCTGATAGCCGGGTACCTGGACGTGCCGCGCGAGGTGTTCTGCCAGTGCGCGGTTGCGACCGCCGGCGAGTAGCTGCGTACTGCGACCGATTCGGCCATACCCGTGCAGCGACACCGCCACGTCGACATGTCCGAGGAACTCGGCCAGCCGGACGGACTCGGCTGCGCGATAGCACGCCGACGGCAGGTGGTGGCCGTAGTGGTCGGGGTGGCGAACCACATACAGCGACGCGTCCGCCGCATCGGCGGCGCGTTCTGCGATGACGTCTGTCATCTGCTCGAGACCGCCGCCGTGGATCGCCATGAATCCGAACCGCGAGCGCAGCGTCGTCTCTTCGGTGATCCCTGGATCGGCGAGTAGCTCCGAAAGGGACTGTGGTGCTGGCGAACTCGGCTTAGCGGTGCTTCCCGGCCAGTGTGCGGGATCCCATCGCCTGAGGAAGTCGATCCAGCGCTGGGGTAGGCCGTGGTGCAGCGCACCCTCGACGATGCGCTCCAGGTACCCCGGTCGCGGCGGCCCGGGTTCGACGCGGTGATCGATGTAGACCCATGCCTGATACGGCCCGTCGTCGGTATGCACGGTGAGCCGATCCCGGCGATAGCGCACCGGGACGCCCTCGGCGCTGTCGAGGGTGGCGAGGTCGTGATCGGTGAGCTGCCACACCACGCCGTGCACCTGCGACCCGTCGAACGGTTCGACCGTCGCCACACCGCGTTCATTGATCAACCAGTCGTGGTCGGCCAGCGTTGCGGGCCGAGGGTCCATCGCACCCGGGCACCGCCGCGCCATCTGCCGAACGCACAGGTTCGACCCGTACGCGAAGTAGGTGTGTCGCATTCAGCCCTTCACCGTCAGATAGATGAGCACCACGTTCAACACGGTAATCAACGCGGCGACCAGCCACCCGAGAGCGGTGGTCACCCCGTGATTGGCGTCGTCGCCCATGAGCGCGCGGTCGCTGGTCAAACGGATAAGCGGGATCAGCGCGAACGGGATGCCGAAGGACAGCACGACCTGGGACAGGACCAACGCGCGGCTCGGGTCGACGCCGACCGCGAGGATGGCCAGCGCAGGCGCGAGGGTGATCAGCCGCCGCACCACCATCGGGATGGACACGTTCAGCAGACCAGACATGATCATCGCGCCTGCGTATGCCCCGACCGACGACGATGCGAGACCCGAGGCGAGCAGTCCGATCGCGAACAGCATCGCAATCGTCGGCCCCAACGTGTCGCCGACCGCGGCGTGTGCGCCCTCGATCGAATCCGTGTTGTCGCGCCCCTGCAGGTTGGTCGCGGCGACGAGCAACATCGACAGATTCACCGCACCCGCGACGACCATCGCAATACCGACGTCCCAGCGGGTGACGCGCAGCAGCATGCGGCGCATGGGACCCGGGTCGGGGTGGCCGTGGCGGTCGCGCGCCAGGCCGGAGTGCAGGTATACCGCGTGCGGCATCACGGTCGCGCCGAGCATCGCCGCGGCGAGTAGCACGCTCTCCGTGCCTGCGAACTTCGGCACCAGGCCGGCGGCGGCCGCGTCGACGGGTGGTGGCGCCACGAAGAGGCTGGCGAGGAATCCGATTGCGATCACCAGCAGCAGGCCGGTGATGACGCGCTCGAACATCTGCTGGCCCCGGCGATCCTTGACCACCAGTAGCAGCAGCGACACGGCTCCCGTGATCACGCCGCCGGTGAGTAACGGGAGATCGAAGAGCAGGTACAGCGCGATCGCACCGCCCATCACCTCAGCGAGATCCGTTGCCATCGCGACTAATTCGGCTTGTAGCCAGTAGGCCAACCTGCTTGGTCGACGCATCCTGTTGCCGACGGCTTCAGGTAGCGACACCCCGCTGACCAAACCGAGCTTCGCCGAAAGGTACTGCACCAGACATGCCATGGTGTTGGCCACCACGATGACCCAGACCAGCAG
>CAZOIX010000370.1:0-4907 GCA_964579685.1 uncultured Mycobacterium sp. | reverse complement strand
CTGGTGGCCATCGGGGCGCTGTACGCCGCACTGTCGGCGGAGCGGCGCAGCTACTACACCGCCCCGATCAAGGCCTTGGTCAGCGAGAAGTTCTTCAATCTGTGCGAGGTCTTCGGCGCGGCCAACGTCGGGATGTTGACCGGCGATGCCGCGGTGAACGCAACCGCACCGATCATCACCTGCACAGCCGAGGTGCTCGCCAACATCGCGCTGCGCGAAGGTAGCCGCAGCGGCCTTGGAAAAGAGCCGGGTCTGGTCGTGATGGACGAGTTCCACTTCTACGGCGACCCCGACCGCGGCTGGGCGTGGCAGGTGCCGCTGCTGGAACTGCCGATGGCCCAATTCCTGTTGATGTCGGCCACACTCGGGGACGTCACATTCCTGCGCGAGGACCTGACGCGGCGCACCGGCAGACCGACGGCACTGGTCGCCAACGCCCAACGCCCGGTTCCGCTGCACCACTACTACGCCACGACACCGATGCACGAGACGATCGCCGACCTGCTCGAGACGAAGCAGGCGCCGATCTACGTGGTCCACTTCACCCAGGCCTCGGCACTGGAGCGCGCCCAGGCGCTGATGAGTGTCAACGTGTGCACCAAGGAGGAGAAGAAGGCGATCGCGGAGCTGATCGGTGGATTCCGCTTCACGTCGGCCTTCGGGACGACGCTGTCACGCCTGGTCCGCCATGGGATCGGTGTCCACCACGCGGGGATGCTGCCGAAATACCGCCGGCTGGTGGAACAGCTCGCCCAGGCCGGTCTGCTCAAGATCATCTGCGGCACAGACACACTCGGTGTCGGCATCAACGTGCCGATCCGGACGGTGGTCTTCTCGGCGCTGTCGAAGTACGACGGCACCCGCACCCGCCTGCTCAGCGCGCGCGAGTTTCATCAGATCGCCGGACGGGCGGGCCGAGCGGGCTACGACACCGCGGGCACCGTCGTCGTCCAGGCGCCCGACCACGAGGTCGAGAATCTCAAACAGTTCGCCAAGGTCGCCGACGATCCAAAGAAGCGCCGAAAACTGGTCCGCCGCAAGGCCCCCGAGGGCATGGTCCCGTGGAGCGAGTCGACCCAGAAGCGACTGGTCGACGCGCCACCCGAACCGCTGACGAGCAACATGGCGGTGTCCACCGCGATGATCCTCGACGTCGTCGACCGGCCCGGCGACCCGTTCGCGGCGATGCGCCGACTGCTCACCGACAACCACGAGCCACGCAAACGGCAGCTTGCGCACATCCGCGAGGCCGTCGGCATCGCCCGCTCACTGCTGCAGGCGGGGGTGGTGGAGCGCCTCGACGAGGCCGAGGCCGACGGCAGGCGCTACCGTCTCACCGTCGACCTGCCACCGGACTTTGCCTTGAATCAACCGCTGTCGACGTTCGCGCTGGCCGCCGTCGAGGTGCTCGACTCGGCGTCGGAAACCTATGCGCTGGACGTGGTTTCGGTCATCGAGGCGACCCTGGAAGATCCCCGCCAGATCCTGGCTGCGCAGCGCAAGAAGGCCCGCGGCGAGGCGATCGCGGCGATGAAGGCAGACGGTATCGAATACGACGAGCGCATCGAACTGCTGGACGACGTCACGTATCCGCGGCCACTCGACGAGCTGCTCACCCACACCTTCGAGGTGTACCTGCAGAGCAACCCGTGGGCCGCGGACGGCACGCTGTCGCCGAAGTCCGTGGTGCGCGAGATGTGGGAGCGGGCGTTCACCTTCCGTGAATACGTCAGCGTGTACGGGCTGACCCGCGCCGAGGGCGCCGTGCTGCGCTACCTGTCCGACGCCTTCAAGGCGCTGCGCTCGGGGGTACCTGCGGCCGCGCGGACCGAGGAGCTCACCGACATCGTCGAGTGGCTCGGTGAGCTGGTGCGCCAGGTCGATTCGAGCCTGCTGGACGAATGGGAGCAGCTCACCAGTCCGGACCAGCCGTGGGACACACCCGTGGCGGTGCCTGCCCGGCCGCGGCCCCTCACCGGGAACGAGCGGGCGTTCACCGCAATGGTGCGCAACGCGCTGTTCCGGCGCGTCGAGCTGTTCGCGCGGCGGCGCTGGTCCGACCTCGGCGACCTGGACGCCGCATCGGGGTGGACGTCGCAACGCTGGCAGGAGGTCGGCGACGACTATTTCGCCGAGCACGACCAGGTGCTCACCGGCGCCGACGCCCGAGGCCCGGCACTGCTGATCGTCGATCGGCAGCCGGGTGTGTGGCGGGTGCGCCAGATCCTCGACGATCCCGCCGGCGACCACGATTGGGGCGTGTCGGTCGAGGTGGATCTGGAGGCCTCCGACGAGGAGGGCGCCGCGGTGTTACGCATCGTCGACGCGGGATGCATGCGCTAGCGCATGAAAATTGCGCTGGCGCATGAAAATTTGGCAAACACGCCGCGGCCGGGAGTCCGACATGCTTACCCTTGCGTGCGGCGATCTTGATTCCCTGTTTTTCAATAAGACCGTAGGAGACGGCAAGCCGATGAAGAACCTGCCATTAGGGACGAGAGCTGGACTTATCGTCGTCGCGTTGAGCTTCGGCCTCGTCGGATGTGGTTCCAGCACCGACACCGCGACATCGACATCAACCTCGACGGACACCTCGACGGAGACCGTCACCACCACATCGAGTCCACCGGCCGCCGCCGATGAGACGATCAACGAGTACATCACCAAGAACGACATCGCCGAGGTGCCGATCAAACCCGGCGAGGCGGGCACCCCGACGTTCGATTTCCCGATCCCTCCGCAGTGGAGTGAGGCCGGCGAAATGACGCCGGAGTGGGCGTACGGCGCCATCGTCTACGACAACCCGGCCGACCCCAACGATCCGCCCGACATGTACGCGATCGCCTCCAAGCTCACCGGCAACGTCACCGCGGCGGACGTCCTCGAGTACGCGCCCGCGCAGTTGCAGGGCATGCCCGACTTCACACCGCTGGCCGAGCCCGCCAAGAGCACCTTGAGCGGATTCGATGCTGTCGAGTACGCCGGCACCTATATGAATGAAGGCACGAAGCGATTCGTGGCGCAGAAGACCGTCGTCGTCCCGGCGAACGACGGACTGTTCGTCCTGCAGTTGAACGGCGAAAGCCTTGAGGGAGAACAGAACGTCGTGCTCGATGCCACCAAGGTGATCGACGAGCAGACGACGATCACCCCACCTTCGTGACCGGCAGCACCGTACGAGACCAACTCCCCTCACTGACGGAAGAAGCATCGTTATGAGAATCCGAATCGCGGCTCGAGGCTTCCTGATGGCTTCGGTGTGCGGTGCCGCGCTAATAGCGTCACCGCTGGTGAACGCGCCGGCGGCGCACGCACAGTGCACTGCTGGAGAGGTATGGGATCAGCGCACCGGGGTGTGCTGGTCGCAGGCCCAGACCACGCTCGGGACGACCGGCACGGGCGGCGTGTGCCGGCCCGGCAGGATCGGACTGTGCCTGGCGGGCTTGCAGAACTCGGCCGTCCCGGGCGCAGCGCTGCAGCCCGCTCCGCCGGGAGGGCCCGCCCCGCGCACCTGGCCCAGCGCCTGACGACCTTCGCGCTGGTACACGGCGCATGGCACGGGGCGTGGTGCTGGGAACGCCTGGCGCCGCTGTTGCAGCGGGCGGGACACGACGTAGTCGTGCCTGAGCTGCCCACCGAGGATGGCTCCGCGGATTTCGACGCCTACGCGGATGTCGTGTGCGCCGATCTTCGCGCGTGTGATGACGACGTCGTAGTGGTCGCCCATTCGCTGGCGGGCGCGACGGGCGCCTTGGTTCCGGGCCGTCGCCCGGTGCGGCATCTGGTGTATCTGTGCGCTGCCGTCCCGCAGGCCGGAATCGACCTGGTCGAACAATGGCAGGCGCAGCCCGACATGGTCATGACGGAATTCGCCGACGGATGGCTGCAGGGACTGAGCGAGCCCGACGAGCAGTTTCGAACGGTGTGGGTCGACCACGCATTCGCCCGCAAGGTGTTCTACGCCGACTGCGACGACGCCACCGCGGCCGCCGCGATCGAGCATCTTCGACCGCAATCGGCGTATCCCTGGACACTGCCGTGCTCACTGACCGAGCATCCCCCGGTGAGTTGTACCTCCGTGGTGTGCAGTGCGGATCTGGTCGTCAACCCTGTCTGGTCGAGGCGGGTGGCTCGCGACATCGGCGCCGACATCGTCGAGCTGCCGGGCGGACATTCGCCGTTCCTGTCACGACCATCGGCGGTCGCCGAGGTCTTGCTGCGCGTCGCCGAGGGCAGCTAGACGGGAGCGCGTATTCCCAGCACGGGCTGTCTGCGACGGCCTTGGCTCCATCCGGCTTCCCAGGGAAACCGGCCCCAGTTGTCAGCCCAAACCAGTTGCAGGGCACGTAGATCGGGGCCACACATCTCGACAGCGAACTTCAGGTGCACCTCGGGGTGGTCCACCTCTACGACCTCCATGAGGAACCTGTCATCGACAATCATGTGCGCGATCGAGTTGAGTACCCGAGTGGATACCCGGGGATTCAGACCTGTGATCAACAGTTCCGGCAGACCGCGGCTGTGCAGTCCGACGGTGTACGCGAGCGGTCGCTTGTCGTGCTCGACGAACTGAACCGCCCAACCGTGATCCCTCATCGCACGGCGTAGTTCGTCCAGGTAGTCCTCGATTGTGCCGTTCGGGTTGTCGCACTTCCAGCACATGGCAGCGCCCCTTCCATTGTGAATTGCGGTCAGCTTGCGCCGGAGTACCGACAAATCGAGGAGCGCGGCGGCGGTGTCAGTGGGCCTGGATATGATTCGAACATGAGTTCGATTCTCGTGGTGGCGGTTGAGCGGCTTCGCGCGGCGCGTGACGAGGTCGCGGGGTTGTCGTTGGAGGCGTTGACGGTGCCCGAGTTGCTGTTTTTGCTCGACGAGCTGGAGTCCGATCGCCGCCGCCAGCCCAC
>CAZOIX010000369.1:0-4909 GCA_964579685.1 uncultured Mycobacterium sp. | reverse complement strand
CAAAAGTGAAGAAGGCATCGAGCTCGGCAACCAGATCGCCGGTCTGGCGCTGGCGAACGCCAAGCGGTGGGGCGTGCTGCACGTGATCTGGCGGCAGGGCTTCTACCCCGGCATCGGCGCGCCGAGCTGGACCGCGGACTACGGCAACGAGACGGCCAACCACTTCGACCACGTGCACATCGCGACCGCAGGCGGCGGATACCCGACCGGGGACGAGACCTACTACATCGGATCGATGAGCCCCGCGCCGAAGAACTGATCGACCCAAGGTGACCTCGTTCGACGGGGAGTCCGACTCCTACGCCAGCCCGTATCTGCCGCCCGAGGCGGCACGCGCTCAGGCACACCGGTGGCGGTCCGCGTATCGGCGGCGCGTTCTCATCGTCGATGCGCTGACCCTCGCGGTGGTCGTGGTCTTCGCCGAATGGGTTGGCGCGCGCCCCGACAACCGTGGATTGGTTGATTTCTCTCAGGCGACCGTGTTCGCGCTATGCGTGTACATCGGATGGCTGCTGGCTCTCGAGTACGCGCACTCGCGAGATCTCTCGTTGGTGGGCTTCCAAACCGAGGAGTACAGCCGAGTCATGGAGGCGTCGGGCTGGACGTTTTCGTTGGCTGCCGCGTTCTATATCTTTCTCGCCGCACCGATTTCGCGTGTCCAGTTCAGCGTCACCTTCGTGCTCGGGGCGATCAGCCTGCTGTTGGCCCGGCACTTTCTGCGTGCCGACGTGCGTAGGCGCAGGAGCAGGGGCAGGTACATCTCCCGCGTCGTGGCGTTGGGAGAAGTCGATGCGGGTCACGCGTTGTCCGAGTATTTCGGCCGCTCGCCCGGCGCCGGCTACAAACTCATCGGTCTGTGCACGCCGGACAGCGACGAGGCGGTTGGCACGTTGTTGCCCATGCCCACCGGCGCCGTTCCCTTTCTCGGTTTCAAGGACCCCAGCGAATTGGAGTCGATCCTGCAGGCTGCCGGAGCCGATGCGTTGGCGGTCGTGTTCTCCGAGCGACTGGGGCCCGGTCAGATCGCAAACCTTGCGTGGCGCATGCAAGCCGTCAACATCGAACTCATCGTCGTTCCGGGTATGGCGGAGGTGGCCGCGCATCGACTGCATCTGCGACCGCTCGAGAATCTGCCGCTCTTCGTCATCGGTGAGCCCACCCACGACGCCTCGTCCATGGTCACCAAACGAATACTGGACATCGTCCTCGCCAGCGTCGCCTTACTGGTGGCGCTTCCGGTCATCGCCCTGGCCGGGTTGGCCATCAAACTCGAGGACCGCGGACCCGTCTTCTACCGGCAGAAGCGGGTGGGGCTGGCCGGCGAGACGTTCAGCATCATCAAGTTGCGAAGTATGTACGTGGGCACCGATGCCACACCGCAACCCGAACAACATCGTCACGGCAGCATTTTCCACAAGCGCACCTCAGATTCCTGCGTCACACGGGTGGGAAAGTTTCTGCGCGCCACCAGCATCGATGAATTGCCACAACTGTTCAATGTGCTGCAGGGGTCGATGAGCATCGTCGGACCTCGGCCGCTTGCCGTCGGCGAGGCAGGGTCCGCGGAAGATTTCATCGAGCATCGCCAACAGGTCAAACCCGGGATGACCGGTTTGTGGCAGGTATCCGGGCGATCGGACCTGGCCGACAAGGACCGCATACGCCTCGACGACTCCTATGCGGGGAACTGGTCGGTCATCGGCGACCTGCTGATCATCTGGCGTACGGTCGGTGCCGTCCTGCAACGCAAGGGCGCGTTCTGACGATCCAGCACATGACCTCAGCGGTCGGTCAATGTGGCCTCGAACGCGATCCGGTCGCCGCGATACAGCGCACGCACGAACTCGATCGGCACCCCGTCGACGTCCACGGAGCACCGGTTCAGCAGCAGCATCGGCATGGCGGTCGTGGAGTCCAGCAGTTCGGCCTCACGCGGTGAGGGCAACACGGTCTCAATGCGCTCGGTCGCCGAGCCGAACACCACGCCGCGGGCTCGGATCGCGGCGTACAGCGAACTGGTCGGATCGAAGTCGTCGACGAGGTCGCCGAACCGGTGTATCGGTAGATATGTGCTCTCCAGCCCGATCCGCACTCCGTCGGCCAGCAGGACGCGCTCCAGGCGCATCACCCGCTCGGATGCGGGAAGATCAAGCGCGGCAGTGATTTCGGCGTCGACCGTGATGGTCTCCCAGGTCACCAGAAGGCGGCCAGGGGTACGGCCCATGCGTAGCGCGCCCTCGGTGTAGGACTTCAGCGACAGCGGCTGGACCAGCTTGGGCCGCGAGACCACGGTGCCCCGGCCGCGCCGCTCGATGCGGCCTTCGACGAGCAGTTCGTGCAGCGCCTGGCGCACGGTCTCGCGTGCGACACCGAATCGTGTCGCAAGTTCGCGTTCGGGCGGGAAGACGTCGCCCTCGTGAAGGTCGTCGAGGATTTCATCGAGCCCGGTGCGGACCAGGTAGGGCTTGGGCAGACTCATCGCGCAAGACGGGCGGCGAGATCGAGAATGACGGCCACGGGCGTGCCGACCGCGTCGGGATCCTTGGCCGCGTCGTCGTAGCGGCGCAGCCGCAGTGCGTCGGGATGCCAAGGGTGCGCGGCGAATTCCGGGTCGGCGCCTGCGCCACCTTGCGCCGCCAGCGACGCCACCGAGGTCGGGCTCAGTGCGGCCGCGTACTGCGGATCGGTGGCGGCCAGATACTTTTTGGCGGCGACGTGCGCGGCGGCCAGCCAGCCGGCCCGCGACCCGAACCGCGGCGTGATCCAGCGCCCCGCCAATCCGGAGTGGTCGTCGACATGCGGACCGCCGGCAGCGGACTGTGCCCGATGTCATGCAGCGCCGCCGCCAGCACCAGTTCGTCATCGGCGCCGTCCTGGATGGCCTGCGCGGCGGATTGCAACGCGTGATCCCATTCGTCGACGGCCTCTTCGTCCCACACCCCGCGCAGCGATTCCAGCACGGCGGCGGTCTCGGCGCGGATCTCCTCCGCTCGGGTTGACATGGCGCCAACCATACCCCTAATTGGTCTATACCAATTGTTAACCCGCTGTTCCCGCGGTCAATACCGGGCGATTGCGGCGCCGACGCCCGGACCGGGTTACGTCTGCGCGCATGCGGGTCACGATCGTCGGCGGCGGCATCCTGGGCACGGCCCATGCCTGGCACGCCGTGCGTCGTGGCCACGACGTGGTCCACCTCGAACGCGAGTCAGAGGCGCGTGGCGCCACGGTGCGCAACTTCGGCCTGGTGTGGGTGTCGGGGCGGTCCTCCAACGAACTCGACGCCAGTCTGCGTTCACGCGAGTTATGGCAGGACATCGGCGCCGAGGTGCCGGCCATCGGCTTCCGGGCGTGCGGATCGCTGACTCTGCTGCGCACCCCCTCCGAGGTGACGGTGGCCGAGGAGGTGAGCCTTCGCGCCGACGCCGAACGGCGCGGGTTCCGTCTCCTGGAACCGGGGGAAGCACGCCGTGTCAATCCCGCGCTGCGGGGCAAATTCCTTGCCGCGCTGCACTGCTCCCGCGATGGCGCGGTGGAGTCCCGGCTGGCGCTGCCTGCGCTGCGGGCTGCATTGCAGGCCAGCGGACGTTACGAGTTCCTGGCGGGGACCGAAGCGCGTGACGTGATGGGCACCGGCGTCGTCGACGACAGCGGCCACCGCCACGACGCCGACGCTGTGATCGTCTGCGCGGGCGCCGCGCACGGCGGTCTGGTCCGCCAGCTCGCGGGCGATCTGCCGGTGCGCAGGGTCCGGCTGCAGATGATGCACACGGCACCGCTGGACGAACCGCTTACCACCGCGATCGCCGACGGCGACAGTCTGCGCTACTACCCCGCCTACGCCGGTGAAGCACTGGATTCGCTGCGGCGCAACGAGAATCAGAATCCGGTCGCGGAGTCACACGCGATGCAGCTGCTGTGCGTGCAGCGGCTGCACGGCGGGCTGACGATCGGCGACACCCACGAATACGCCGAGCCGTTCGCCTTCGACGTCACCGAAGCCCCGTATGGCTACCTCAACGACGTGGTCGTGGAGCTGCTCGGCAGGCAGCTCCCCCCCGTACGGCAACGCTGGGCGGGCATGTACAGCCAATGCGTCGACCCGGACCGGTTGGTGTTCCGTGAGCAGGTCGGCGACGGCGTGTGGGTGGTGACGGGACCCGGTGGGCGCGGGATGACGCTGGGCCCGGTGATCGGTGAACAAACGGCAGACGAGATCGGACTGTAAGCATATGAGCGACAACAACATCGAGCTGGCGGTCATCGATATGGCCGGCACCACCGTCGCCGACGACGGCCTGGTGGTCGAGGCGTTCGAGGTGGCCGCCACGGCGGGCGGCCTGGCCGACAGCGGACCCGAGCGCGACCACGCCAGGCAGTACGTGCTGGACACGATGGGGCAATCCAAGATCACCGTGTTCCGCGCGTTGTTCGACGACGAGGCCACCGCGCAGCGAGCCAACGCCGCCTTCGAGGACGCGTACGCGGGACTCATCGCCGCAGGCCGCGCAGAGCCGATATCCGGTGCGCCAGAGGCGCTGTCGGCGCTGCGTGCGGCCGGTGTCAAGGTCGTCTTGACCACCGGGTTCTCCGCAGACACTCAAGCCAAGCTCGTCGCGGCGCTGGGCTGGCACGACCTCGCCGATCTGGTTCTGGCCCCCGGCGACGGCGTGCGGGGCCGTCCCTACCCCGATCTGATCCTCACGGCCCTGATGCGCACCGGCGCGTCGCGCGTGCAATCCGTCGCCGCACTCGGCGACACCAGCAGCGACATCGAAAGTGCGCTGCGTGCCGGATGCGCGATCGCCGCGGGCACACTCACCGGCGCACACGACGAACGGCAACTCGTGGCTGCGGGTGCCACCCACATCGTCTCCTCTGTAACCGATTTCGCCGACCTCCTCCTGAA
>CAZOIX010000368.1:0-4910 GCA_964579685.1 uncultured Mycobacterium sp. | reverse complement strand
GTACTCGACGGTGCGCCGGATCTCGTCGATATCGGAGAAGGTGATCTGCGGATCGACGCCCCGGCTGAACAGGTTCATGCCCAGGGTGACCAGGCAGACGTTGCCGGTGCGCTCGCCGTTGCCGAACAGGCAGCCCTCGATCCGGTCCGCACCTGCCTGGTAGCCCAATTCCGCTGCGGCGACGGCGGTTCCGCGGTCGTTGTGCGGGTGCAGACTCAGAATGATGGCATCGCGCGGGTGTAGATGCCGGTGCATCCACTCGATCGAATCGGCATACACATTCGGAGTGGCCATCTCGACGGTCGCGGGCAGGTTGACGATCAGCGGCACCTCGGGGGTGGGGCCGATGATGTCCGCGACCGCGTTGCAGACGTCGACGGCGTACTCCAGTTCGGTGCCGGTGTAGGACTCCGGCGAATACTCGAACCGCCACTGCGTGTCCGGGTACTTCTTGGCTTGCTCGACGCACATCCGCGCCCCGTCGGTCGCGATCGACTTGACCGCCTCGCGGTCAGCACGGAATACCACGCGCCGCTGCAGGATCGAGGTCGAGTTGTAGAAGTGCACGATCGCCCGCGGCGCGCCCTCACAGGCCTCAAATGTCCGCTCGATCAGCTCGGGGCGGCACTGCGTGAGTACCTGGATGGTGACGTCTGCGGGGATGGCCCCCTCGGAGATGATCTCGCGGACGAAGTCGAAGTCGGTCTGGCTGGCCGACGGGAAACCGACCTCGATCTCCTTGTAGCCCATCCGCACCAGCAGATCGAACATGCGGCGCTTGCGGGTAGGGCTCATCGGATCGATCAGGGCCTGATTGCCGTCGCGCAGGTCGACGGCACACCACATCGGCGCGCGATCGGCGATCTTGTCGGGCCAGGTGCGGTCGGTCAGCGCGACGGACTGGACCTCCTGGGCGAACGGCCGATACCGGGCGACCGGCATCGACGAGCCACGTTGGGTGTTCCAGCCGGGCTGGCCCGGGTTGGGCGCACCGGAGGGCGTGGTCAGTGTGCGGACCGACGTGAAGGCGTCGGGTGAATCAGGTGCGGGTCTTGAGAAGGTGGTCACGATGATTGCTCCGGGTTGTCGATGGACTCACGACCGGCGCATCGCGAACACCCGCGACGGGAAGCCGGTCTGATCAGACCCCGTCGCGGCTGCCGAGAAGGAGCACCCGCTGCACGTTGACCACTGTAGCAAGCGCAGCTGGGGTGCCAAAACCCCGCGTCCCCGCGATGGGTCAGACCTGCGAGTCGGGGAAGGCGATCACCGAGAGGAAACGAATCGGCAGCGCGACCAAGTCGACCGGCCCGTGGGCGCCCTCGCCGTCGAACTGCAGCGAGTCACCAGGGTGCAGCTGGTACACCGAGCGGCTGTGGCGGTAGTCCATCACGCCCTCGAGCATGAAGATGAACTCGGTCCCCGGATGCTGGAACAGCGGATAGGTCTGGCTCTTCGCCGAGAGCGTGACCTGCAGGCATTCCAGGCGTTTGTGCTCGCCCCGCAACGATCCGAGCAGTTGGTACTCGTGGCCCTCCTTGCTGCCGTTGCGCACAATGCGTGCACCCGTCCCCGCGGTGACGAATGCAGCGGGGCGCTCGACGTCGGCACCGCGGAACAGGCTGGTGACCGGGACGTCGAATCCGTTGGCCAGCAAGGCCAGCGTGCTCAGGCTGCACGATGTCTGGGCGTTCTCGATCTTGGACATCATCGCCTTCGAAATGCCTACGCGAGTGGCCATTTCGGCGACCGTGAGCCCGTTCTGCAGCCGTAGTTGCCGGACATTGCGCCCGATGGCGGCCTCCAGTTCCAGGTCCGCGGCGGGCGCCTGCGGATCGCGGTCACGCGCGGTGCCGGATCTGTTGCGGAGCAGCGGGACGTCAGACATGGCGCGTCAGCGCATCTGCCCGGCAGCGGAATAGGGATACGGGCTGGTGAGCAGGTCGCCTTCGGCGAACCTCGACAACCGGAAGTCGGATTCGGGGATGCGGGGATCGGCGCTCCGGCCGTCGACGACGAGGTCGGCGATCAGCCTCCCGACCGCGGGCGCGATCTTGAACCCGTGGCCGCTGAAACCCGCGGCGATCACCAGCCCGTCCACGTCGGTGGAGCTGATGACCGGGTTCCAATCCGGCGTGACGTCGTAACAGCCGGCATAACTGCCCGTCATCGTCGCAGCGGTGAATTCGGGGAACCTGATGCTGACCCGTTCGGCGGTGTCGTGGACGAAGGCCTCGGTGGCGCGGTTGAGGTAATCGTCGGGGTTCGCGTCCTCGACATCGGACAGATCGCTGTTGCCGAACAGCAGCTCACCACCGGGTTCGGGGCGGATGTACTGCAGTGACACCAGATCGGAGAACACCGGCACGTCGGCGATCTCGACGCCGGGCGCGATGGTCACCAGCTGTTCGCGCACGACCCGGATGGGCACATCGACGCGGTACGGCGCCAGGAAGTCCCTTGTCCACACACCGGTCGCCACCACGACGGTGTCCGCGGAGATCTTCGTCCCATCGGCCAATCGCACACCGGCGACCTTGTCGCCGTCGATCAGCAGAGCCGTGACGTCGGTGCCCTGACGAATTCGCACACCCGCGCCGCGCGCTGACACCGCGAAGGCCTGCGCCGTCCGATAGGCGTCGCCGTAGCCGCCGCGCGCCTCCCATGCGAACGCCTCGAACGGGGTCAGGTCGGCGTGCGGCCACAACCCTGCCACCTCCGCCACGTCGATCTCCTCGGTCGCAACGCCCACCGCGCGCTGTGCGGCAAGGCTTCTGCGCAGCGACTCGGCGTCACCCTCGCCCACCCCGACGACGTAACCGGTCTGCCGGAACCCGATGTCGGTGCCGAAGATCTCGACAGCCTTCTCGAACACCTCGAGGCCGACGGTGGCCATCGCGGCCAGCGAGCTCACGCCGTAGTGGCAGCGCACGATGCCGCTGGACTTGCCGGTCATGCCCGAGCCGACGGTGTGACGTTCCGCGACAACGACATTCGTGACGCCGCGCTGCGACAGTGCCCATGCCGCAGCGGCGCCTTCGATGCCGCCGCCGACGATCACCACGTCCGCGGTGCTCATTGTTGCCCAGGGATCCACTCGGTACCGGCCAGGGGCACACGTGCCATCGCCGCCGCCTCGATGGTGACGGCGACCAGGTCTTCGGGTTCGAGATGGCACACATGGGACTTGCCGCACGCCCGTGCAATGGTCTGCGCCTCCATGGTCAGCACGCGCAGATAGTTGGCCAGCCGCCGGCCGCCTTCGACAGGATCGAACCGCGCTGCCAGCTCGGGATCCTGCGTGCTGATGCCCGCGGGGTCGGTGCCGTCCTGGAAGTCATCGAAGAAACCCGCTGCGCTGCCGAGCCTTTCGTAGTCGGCGGCGTAGCGAGGGTGGTTGTCGCCCAGCGCGATCAGCGCCGCGGTGCCGATCGCGACAGCGTCGGCCCCCAATGCCAGCGACTTGGCGACGTCGGCGCCCGTGCGGATGCCACCCGACACGATCAATTGCACCCCCTTTCGGTGCACCCCGAGCTCCTGCAGCGCCTGTACCGCCTGGGGCACCGCCGCCAGCGTCGGTACTCCGACGTGTTCGATGAACACCTCCTGCGTCGCCGCCGTGCCGCCCTGCATCCCGTCGACCACGACGACGTCGGCGCCCGCGTGCACGGCGAGTTTCACGTCGTAGTAGGTACGGGTGGCGCCGACCTTGACGTAGATCGGCTTGTCCCAGTCGGTGATCTCCCGTAGCTCATTGATTTTGATCGTCAGGTCGTCGGGACCGGTCCAGTCGGGATGACGGCACGCCGAACGCTGGTCGATGCCCTCAGGCAAGGTGCGCATCTGGGCGACGCGTGCCGAGATCTTCTGTCCGAGCAGCATGCCGCCGCCGCCGGGCTTGGCGCCCTGACCGAGGACGACCTCGATCGCATCCGCCTTGCGGAGATCGTCGGGGTTCATGCCGTACCGCGACGGAAGGTATTGGTAGACGAGGTATCTGCTCTGGGTCCGTTCCTCAGGGGTCATGCCGCCGTCGCCCGTCGTCGTGGAGGTGCCGACCGCACTGGCACCGCGGCCGAGCGCCTCCTTCGCCGGACCGGACAGCGCACCGAAGGACATGCCCGCGATGGTGATCGGGATGTCGAGGTGCAACGGACGTTTCGCGTGCCGGTCGCCGAGCACCACGTTGGTGTCGCACCGTTCGCGGTAGCCCTCGAGCGGATACCGCGACATCGATGCACCCAGGAACAGGAGATCGTCGAAGTGGGGCAGGGGACGCTTGGCCCCCCAGCCGCGGATGTCATAGATGCCGGTCTCGGCGGCACGCTGGATCTCGGCGATGACAGACCGGTCGAACGTCGCCGACTCGCGTAGATAGCCCATCAGTAGGCCGTCGCGTTGTCGACGTGGAAGTGATAGAGCGAGCGCCCCGAGCCGTAGCGGGTGTAGTCGGCGGTGTCGTCGTCGAACCCGGATGCGGCCAAGAGTGATTCGAGCTCGGCATGGTGTTCGGGCCGCATCTGTTTGGCGATGCAGTCCGCGCCCAGCGATGCCACCTCGCCGCGGACGTAGATGCGGGCTTCGTAGATCGAGTCACCCAGTGCCTCACCTGCGTCACCGCGGACGACGAGCCGCCCCGCCTGCGCCATGAAGGCGCTCATGTGTCCGACATCGCCGCCGACCACGATGTCGACGCCCTTCATCGAAATACCGCAGCGGGCAGCGGCTTTGCCTTCGATCACCAACAGCCCGCCGTGCGCCGTGGCGCCTGCGGATTGAGAGGCGTTGCCCTTGACCCAGACGTTTCCGCTCATCTTGTTCTCGGCGTCGCCGGTGCCGGCGTTTCCGTCGATCGTGACGTGGGCCTGCTGATTCATCCCGGCGGCGTAGTTACCGACGTGGCCGTCGAC
>CAZOIX010000367.1:0-4929 GCA_964579685.1 uncultured Mycobacterium sp. | reverse complement strand
ACTCACCGCAGGCGGGCAACGTACCCCGTTGGGATGGGATGACTTCGCGCTATGGCTGACCACTTCCACTCGCCCGGCGGATCTCGAGATCAGCGACGATCAGTTGCTGCGCCTGATGTACACGAGCGGTACAGAATCCCGGCCCAAGGGCGTGATGCACTCCAGTCGGAGCCTGATGGCGAACTACGTCAGCACCATCATCGCCGGGTCGATGACATCCGACGACGTCGAGATCCACTCGATGCCGCTCTATCACTGCGCGCAACTGGACAATTTTCTGGCCACCGACATCTATCTCGGCGCGACAAGCATCATCCTGAAGCGGCCCGATCCGGAGCTGGTGCTGCGCGCGATCGAGGCGCACGCGGTCACCAATTATTTTGCACCGCCGACGATCTGGATCGCCCTGTTACGCTCACCGGTATTCGATCAGGTCGATCTGAGCAGCCTGCGCAAGGGGTACTACGGCGCATCGGCGATGCCCGCGGAGGTGCTGGGTGAGATCGGCGCCCGACTGCCGGATCTGCAGTTGTGGAACTTCTACGGCCAGACGGAGATGGCACCGCTCGCGACCGCACTGCGGCCCGACGAACAGCGTGCCCACGCAGGCGCTGCGGGGCGGCCTGCGATCAACGTCGAGACCGTCGTCCTCGACGAGTCGGACAACCCCGTTTCGCCGGGAACCGTCGGCGAGATCGCTCATCGCAGCCCCCACTTGATGTTGGGCTATCTGGACGACCCCGTACGAACGACCGAAGCGTTCCGCGGCGGGTGGTTTCATTCCGGAGACCTCGGATACTTCGACGAGTTCGGACTCCTGCACGTGGTCGACCGGAAAAAGGACATGATCAATACCGGGGGCGAGAACGTCGCGAGCCGCGAAGTCGAGGAAGTGCTATACCGGCACTCTGGCGTGCTCGAAGTCGCGGTCTTCGGCGTTCCACATCCCGTCTGGGTCGAGGCAGTGGTGGCGGCCGTGGTGATACGCGACGGCGAGACGGCCGACGAGGACGAATTGATCGCACACTGCCGTGCCCACCTGGCCGGGTTCAAGACGCCTAAACAGGTCGTCTTCGTCGACAGTTTGCCGAAGAATCCCAGTGGCAAGCTGCTCAAGCGCGACTTACGCGCCCGGTTCGGGTCCGAAACACGATGTTCCACTGACCGGACACCGTCCGCCCGTAGCACAGAGGACAGCGGTTGACTTCTGGCATGAGCGATACCATCACGCTGCCCGAAATTCAGGAGTTCGTCGCCGGGTTCTGGTACCACTACGACCAGGGCCATTTCGACGAGCTGGCCGTCCGCATCGGCGACGAGATGGAGTATGTGAGCCGATCGGACTCCGGCCAGTGTCCCTTCGAGGAGCTGTTGGCCGCCGAGCTCCACGGCGGCACCGAAACGCTGGCGTGGCTCACCCAGCATCGCAACGAGAACCCCTATCCACTGCGCCACCACGCGACAAACATCTTCCGCTCCGGCACCGAAGGTGCCGTCACGAACGCTCGCTTCTATCTGTACGTCAACCAGATCACCAACAATGTCCCGTTCGACGTGTCCAGCGGTGTCGTCGATGTCGGTATCCGCCGCGGTGATCATGGGTTGGTCTTCACCTCCATGAGCGTGGTGCTCGACGCCGAGGACTCGATTCCGTTCGCCGAACACAACGCCAAGAACCCGGCCGTCGCCGGAGCGTGAGCACACGATTCGACGGCGGCGTCGCCGTCATCACCGGCGCCGGCGCGGGCATCGGTGCCGGGCTGGCCCGCCACGCCAGTGCACTCGGTATGACGATCGTGCTCGCCGACATCGACGGCGCCGCAGTAGCCGCGCTGCGCGAGGAGTTGACTGCCGCCGGTGGCGCGGCGCTGGACGTGGTCTGCGATGTGCGCGACCCCGATGCCGTCCAGGCCCTGGCCGACCGCACCTACCGAGACGTGGGCCCCGTCCGGCTGTTGGTCAACAACGCGGGCATCGAGCAGTTCGGATACCTGTGGGATACCCCCGTCGATAACTGGAACCGACTGGTGGACATCAACGTCAGTGGCGTGTTCCATGGCATCCGGTCGTTCGTGCCGCGGATGATCGACGCCCGGACGCCGGCTTGGGTGTGGAACCTGTCGTCGATCGGCGGTGTGGCCGCAGTGCCGCTGCAGGCCCCCTACATCATGAGCAAGCACGCTGTCCTGGCACTCACCGAATGCCTGCATCTGGAGATCCAGCACGCCGGACACGACCACATCCACGTCCAGGCAGTGCTCCCGGGTGCGGTAGCGTCCAACATCTTCGAGTCCGCGGGCGGCGTCAGCGGAGGCGACGTGCAGGCGGCCGAATCTCAACGCGATGCGATGCTCGACATCAAGGCCGGCGCGATGGATCCGCTCGAGGCCGCGCGGGTCGTGTTCGACCAGGCCGCCCAGGGACAGTTCTATCTGCTGACCCAACCCGACTACGTGGGATCGGCCATGACCGAACGCGCGGATGTGCTTACCGCACAACGCGCCCCGCAACTCCGCACCAAACCTCGATTCGACCCGCCGCGCGGGTAGCTGATGACCGTCCCGACGCTGGATCCCGACGCCGCCGCTCGTGTCGCGTCGTTCGGAATCATCGCACCCATGCGGCAACGCGGCCTGGCCGCCGTACGGCAGGCGGTCGAGGCAACACCGCTACCCGACACGATGCCCGGCATGTCTTCGATCGATGAGTGCACGGCACCGGGACGCGACGGACCCGTGCCGCTGCGGATCTATCGACCACACCTGCGGCCGGGGCAACCCGTACTCGTGTACTTCCATGGCGGTGGCATGGTGATGGGATCCAATCGGTCGTTCGAACCGCTTGCTCGTGCACTCGCGGCAGGTGCGGACGCCACAGTGGTGGCCGTCGACTACCGGCTCGCGCCGGAGCACCCACCACCGGCACAGTTCGCCGACGCATACGACGCGACCATCTGGGTCGCCGACAACGCCGACCGGTTAGGCATTGACTCATCGCGACTGGGCGTCGTCGGGGACAGCGCGGGAGGGTCGTTGGCCGCCGCCGTGGCATTGGCTTGTCGTGATCACGACGGGCCATCCATCCACGTCCAGGTCCTGCTGTACCCGGGTCTCGACCGCGATATGGCCGCACGGTCGATCACCGAAATGCCCGATGCGCCGATGCTCAGCCACGACGACATCTGCTACATGCACGATCTCGCCGACGCCGGAACCGACGACGAGCCCTGTTCCTACCGAATCCCCGCCCACGCGCCCGACCTGTCGGGTCTTCCGCAGGCAATCGTGGTGACGGCTGAATGCGACCCCATCCGCGACTGGGGTGAGCGATACGCAGCCCGTCTGCGTGATGCGCGAGTCCAGGTCGGCCTGACTCGGTATCCCGGCATCTATCACGGATTTCTGATGAGATCCGACGCGACCGCCCGCGGACGGCTCGCCATCGCCGAGGTGTGCGCGCTTCTGAAGGCGAAGTTCGACCATCCGCTGACGTTCTAGTTCCCGATCACCGGACACCCTGCCCCGCACATGGACCGGGGCGGCAGACAATCGAGCCGACTCAGTCGATAAGGAGACGATCACATGCTCACGGACGAGCGGCGAATGGAGCTTTCCGACGTACTGCGGCCCGCCGCGCCGCCACGGGAGATCGACGACGTGTACACGACCGACCAGAAAGAGCGGTTGTTGGATGTCGTCCGCACCCAGGGGCCGTGGAAGCTGATCATCGCGCAGCATTTCGCTTCCGCGGAGGAGCTGATGGCCACGATGAGCGGGATGTTCCCCGACGGGTTCGAGCCCTCACTCGACCTGTTTCTGACGCCCACTTTCCGCGGCTACCTGGCGAACTACGGCGCGGTGCTCTACCCCGAACTCCACGACTGCTTCTACAACGAGCAGTTCCTGAACATGGCGAAAAACTACTGGGGCGCCGAGTACGCGAAGCCTGAATTGATGCTCTTCAACATCAACGGCCCGTGCGCGAACCGCGACCCCGGCCACCTCGACTCCCCCAGCTTCCGCGGCGTCCGCCACGAAAACGCGCCGACCTGGTTGTGCAGCGTGATGGGTAAGTCCGGTTTGTTCACCGACTACCTCATCAAAATGGCGCAGGTGATCACGTGGTTCTCGCTGGATACCAGCAGTGGATTCACCTACTGGCCCGACGGGCCACTCAACGCTCCCAAGCGGGTGCTACCACCGATCAACAACCGCGGCGTCGTCGTGCAGAACGAAATGATGGTGCACCGCGGCGAAGCCAACGGTCGACTCGAGCAACAGATTCCAGCCGGCCTGGCATTCGATACGGTGTTCACCGGCGACCCGACCGATCGCGACCGTTGGCTCCTCAAGAACGGTGACGACGTGATCGCGTGCCACCACACCGACGAGTTGAGGTTCCTGGTGCACTGGTCGGCCGAGGTGTTCTCCGACTTCGACGAGCTGAGGAAGAACATGGACGGCTCCGACGACCTCACCGCCGACAAGGCCATCGACATGATGGTCGACGACCTGGGCGGCAAAGGCATCAAGTTGGACAGTCCCAGCGAGCCGATGCACGATCCGGCCTTCATCGGCGCACTCAACGCAGCCTACGACCTTGGTGGACCCACGACATATCCCGACGAGGCGCCAATCAGCGCGTTCCAGCTGGCTTGACCTTCAAATCGGCTGGCCGAGTGTGAATATGACGACGAAATGCGGCCGAGAACGTCGTCACATTCACACTCGCAGCAATGATTAGCGCGGGACGTCCACGATCGGCAGGACGCCCTCACGCGCGGCGGCCATCAACGATTCGCGCAGCGCCGAACATCCCAGGAACAACCCTCGCCCGTGTCCGGCGAGCTGCTCGGCGTCGCGCCTTTCCTCACACCGCATGGACGCATGGGCATCCCACTGCACGCTGTTCTGGTCCCACGTGCTCTTG
>CAZOIX010000366.1:0-4950 GCA_964579685.1 uncultured Mycobacterium sp. | reverse complement strand
ATCGGCGGCCTGGGTAGTCGACTGCACACCTACCAGCCGACCCGCACATTCGAGCTGGCCATGCACGGTCTGGACATCTCAAGGGCGCTCGACATTGCGTTCGAGCTACCGGCGGCGGCGCTCGCCGAGGCGCTGGACGTTGCCACGCGCACGGCGACCCTCACGGGACATGGCCCGTCGGTCCTGCTCGCGCTGACGGGGCGGTCAGCGTTGCCGCCGTCGTTCTCCGTGGTGTGAGCCCGCAAAGTTTGGATACAACACGTGCCGGTCCCGAAATGAACCTAAAGGCCGACGCCGCCTTTTAAGGTGGGCGGGTGCCCCAGATGGATCGTCGCAACATGATGATGATGGCCGGCCTTGGGTTCTTGGCCGCCACGATGCCCGTTTCCCCAGCTCACGCGAGCCCGCTCGACCGAGCGCCGCGTCCGGCCCAGCCGCCGGCCAGGGAACCGGGCGCCTACATCTTTGCCGACGAATTCGACGGCCCGGCGGGGTCGCCCCCCGATCCCTCCAAGTGGGTGGTGCAAACCTGGCAGGACGACGTCTACCCACCGGTGGAGGGCATCTACCGCGACGATCGCCGCAACGTCTTCCTCGACGGCAACTCCAACCTCGTGCTGGCGGCCACCCACGATTTCGGCACCTACTACAGCGGCAAGCTGCGGGGGATCTGGCGGGGCATGATCAACCAGACGTGGGAAGCGCGGGTCAAACTCGATTGCCTGACCCCGGGTGCCTGGCCGGCGTTCTGGGCGGTCAACGAGGACCCGCTGCCCGATGGCGAGGTCGACATCTTCGAGTGGTACGGCAACGGTCAGTGGCCGCCCGGCACCACCGTGCATGCCGCGTCCAACGGCAAGACCTGGGAGGGGAAATCGATCCCCGGTCTCGTCGACAACGCATGGCACACCTGGCGGATGCGCTGGGACGAAGACGGTTTCAAGTTCTGGCGGGATTACGTCGACGGCGCCGAACCGTACTTCAGCGTGCCGCCGACCCCGATCGAGGTGTCAGGCAGGCCTGGCGACCTCCGGTGGCCGTTCAGCATCCCCGGCTACTGGATGCAGCCCATGTTCACCCTCGCGGTCGGCGGACCCGGCGGCGGCAATCCGGCGATGGGTCAGTACCCGGCGACGATGCTCGTCGACTACATCCGCGTCTGGTAGGCGGGTTCGGCGCTCACCGCGTCGCCTTGATGACCTGAACCAGGTTGAACTGCCAGCGTTCCTGGAGGCGATACCCGGCGTCGCGGACAACCGTGAAAGCCGGCGTACCACCGAAGAGCGGGCCCGGCTCCATCAGCTCGCTCTGCTCGCGGGCAGGCCTCGACGGGTCCGCCTGGGTGATGATCCACAGGACGCGGCACACGTTCAGGGGACCCACCGACGCCTGGGGTATGAGGTTGGTGTCGAAGACGTCGTTACGTTCGGTTGCCTTCTGCCACAGGCTGATATCGACAACCTTGGCGTAGGCGTCGGGGCGGGCCGCCAACAGCGGACGCATCGGGGCAGGCATGAAGGTCACCGTGTCGTTCACCAGCAGACACTCCCCCGGTTCGCCCTTGGCCTTGGACGCGATGAGGTCGGCAACCTGGCTGTAGTCCATTCCGTACTTTGCATACGGACTGCGTTGCACCAGTAGATAATTCGGACCCGCGGCAAGCGTGAAGACGACGAGCACGGCCGCTGCGATCCACGGCCGCACCGCCAACGCCCCGGTACAGACGCCGAGCAGGAGTGCCATGGCCGGTGCGGTGAAGCACAGGTAGCGCGGTGTGTATATGGGATGGACGATGGCCGAGTAGCCGAGGATCAACGCGGTGGGCACGACGAGCCACGCAATCGCCAGGATCAACAGCTGGCGGTCCGGCTTGGACAGTTGCGCAGATGTGAAGCGCCACAGGATGACAGCCGTCACCACCACGCAGGCCGATGCGATCAGGAACAGAGGACTTCGTTCGAAGTACTGCTGGACCGCGACGTCTTCGACGGTCCGCCGTCCGACCGGTGAGATCCAGACGATCTGATGCGCTTGTCCGACGGCCAACCATACGAACGGCGCCACGGCGGCGCACGTGCACACCATGGTGATGATGAATCGCACGACGATCGTTCGGCCCGGGCGATAGACACACAGGAATACGGCGTGCACCAAGAACATCAGGGCGAGGTACACGTCGAGGAGAATCGACGCCACCATCGCGATTCCGTACCAGAGCCAAACCCACTCGCTGTCGCGGCGCACGGCGTACACCAGCAGGACGGTCGACCAGCAGGCGACCAGCATGGACAGCGCGTACGGCCGAGCTTCGATTCCTGCCCACGTCGCGCGCGGCAGGACCGCGCAGATGACCCCGGCGCTCAGCGCGACGGTGCGCGAGGAGAACTGCCTGCTCAGCACCACCACGCCGGCCGCCGCACCGCCGACTGCCAGCCCGCTGGGCACGCGGGAGGCGAATTCGGTCGGCGGGAACAGCGCGAACCAGCCGTGCATCAGCAGGTAGTAGAGGCCGTGGACGGCGTCGACGTTGCCCATCATCTGCCACAACTGCCCAAGGGAGCGGCTGTATGACGCCGAGATCGTCGCGGCCTCGTCGTACCAGAACGACGGGCGGCCTGCGCCGACCAGGCTGACGGCGGCGGCGAAGGCTCCGACGAGGACGGGGTCGAGCACCGCCGACCCCGGTCTCGTCAGGACTCCCCGCCCAAGCACGCCGCTATGTTGCCAGAAGCACTTGTCAGTCCCCGGTGATTGCATGACGACCGGCGCGATGAGTTCGGCCTGTCAGGCGAGTCGTACTCATTGCCCGCAAGGGAAAGACCCAACTCACTAGGAGACTGTTCATGGCAATCGACGTCCAGCCAGCCGTGTCCCCGATGCTCACCGTCAGTGACGGTGCGGCGGCCATCGACTTCTACGTCAAGGCGTTCAACGCCGAGGAACTGGGCCGAGTGCCCGGTCCCGACGGCAAGAAGCTGTTCCACGCCGCGCTGCGGATCAATGGAGCGCTGGTGATGCTCAACGATGACTTCCCCGAGATGAACGAGGGCAAGTCGGCGACGCCGGAGGCCCTGGGCGGGTCGCCGGTCACCGTTCATCTGACCGTCACGGACGTCGACGCCAAGTTCCAGAAGGCGATCGACGCGGGGGCAACAGTCGTGATGCCACTTGACGACATGTTCTGGGGCGACCGCTACGGCGAACTCCGTGATCCATTCGGCCACCTCTGGTCCATGGGCCAGCCGATGCGCGAGGTCAGTCAGGACGAGATCGACGACGCAATCAAACAGAGTCAGTAACGGCTCAGACCTGCAGATTGATGGTCACGGTGCAGTAGCCAACATCGAGAGTGTCACACTCCAAGAGCTCCGCATAGGTCCGATGCCATCGTCCAGATTCGAGATCATCCTCAAGCCGACTGAGACCGGGTGCCAATTTCGTTGGATCGGTCGTCGCCAACATCGAGATTCCGGCCCTCACCCGAGGATTCAGGTAGGCGCTCGGGCGTCGCCAATAGGCGGCTCCGAACCCGTCGGTGCAGTCATGCGGTATCGGCACCGCTGCCACCTGCAGCTCGCATCCGGGGGCAGCGGCAGCGAGGGTCTCCATTGGTACCGCCACCCGTGCATCCGCCGCAGCCGCGCCGGGCAGATAGTCTCGTAGCAGCCAGAACTTGGCAATCACGTCGGGACGCCAGGTGAATAAGACGATGCGTTTTCGCGCTATCCGGCGCATCTGTTGAATGCCTTCCACCACATCGGTCCAGTGATGCACTGTGAGCACAGCCAATGCGGCATCGACGGACTTGTCGCTCAGAGGCAGCGCCTCGGCCACCGCGCGCACCACCGGCGCAGCCGAGGCGCGACGTTGATCGATCATGACCTGGCTGGGCTCGACCGCGACGACCGTGTTGGGAGGTTCGTACGCACCCGCCCCAGCTCCGACGTTGGCTACGCACTTCACATCGCCGAGCGCCACGCGGATCGCCGCAGCGATCCTGGGGTCCTCACGCCTAGTTTGAGCGTAAGTAAGGCCGATGTCGTCGTAGCTGACCACGCTTCGATCGTCGCCTTATCGCTTCGCCATGTCGAGCAGCGACGCCAGTGTGCCCGCCGCCCAACAAAACATGAGGAAATCGACGGTCCGACAGCCGAGCGCCCTAGCTAAGACGGCGACATATCAATTGTCAGTCGGCGGTGGTGGTTCGAAGGGGTCGTACCACCACCAGTCGGCGCGTTCGCCGATGGGGCCGCGGTAGGGCGCCACATCGGGTGGGGGTGTGTTGGGTGGTCGGGCCAATGACCCTGAGTTGAGTTCCCGGCCGGCGCTGTCGGTGACGGTGATGTTGGGTGCTGGTCCGGTGATGGTGATCTCGCCGCGGTGATGGGCACGATGGTGATATGGGCAGAGCAGCACGAGGTTGTCCAGTTCGGTGGGGCCGCCGTCTTCCCAGTGCTGGATGTGGTGGGCGTGCAGTCCGCGGGTGGCCGCGCATCCGGGGACCGCGCATGTGGGGTGGCGGTATTCCAGGGCGCGGCGCAGCCGGCGGCTGATCGTGCGGGTCGCGCGCCCCGCGCCGATAGGTTGACCGTCGCGTTCGAACCACACCTCACATGTCGCGTCGCAGGTCAGGTACTGCCGGTCGCACTCTGCGAGGAGCGGCCCCAGATGCAGCCGCGCCACCCGCTCCTTCACGTCGACGTGCACGACGACGGTGGTGTGCTGCCCGTGGGGGCGGCGCACCGCGTCGGCGCCCCAGCCGGCAGTGACCAGGCTCATGAACGCCGCACCTTTGGTGGGAAACGGTGGCCGGTGTTCTGCGGGCAGGGAATCGTCGTCATGGTCGCGTTTCCACTGGGCGACCAACGCGTCTAGATGGGAGGTCAGGGCGGCGTCGAAGGTCGCGGCGTCGAGCTCCGACAGGGCGATCTTCCAGTAGGTGTACCGCTC
>CAZOIX010000365.1:0-4951 GCA_964579685.1 uncultured Mycobacterium sp. | reverse complement strand
GCTTTGCAGAGTTCGATGGCTTGTATCTGGCCTCGGTAGATGAGGATGTCGTCGGCGAGGTCGGGGCTGTCCTCCGCGGGGGTGTCGGTCATGGCGTCTTCTCCTCTGGTGCGGTGTCGGTGGGTGTGGTGTTGTATTGCTCGCCCATCGCGCCGCGGAGGTTTTGCAGCGCAGCGATACTGGCGTCGAGGTCGGTGCGGTCCTTGTGGTTGAACCTGGCGATGGTCTTCTCCCAGCGGACATCGGCGGTCAGTTCGGTCAGGCGGGTGATGAGCGGAGCGGTTTCCTTGAGGGTGTCGCGGAAGACGGTGATCATCTGTGGTTTGCGAGTGGGCGGTTCCGGCTTCGGCTTCGGTTTCGGTTCCCTCTTTGGGCGTGGCTTGGGCTTCGGCTTCGTGTACGTCTTGTTGTCGAGTCCCGTGACCGTTGCTGAGGTGTCCCGTTGTGGGACACCTGCATCCGTGACGGTCGGGTCGTCAGGTGTCCCATCGTGGGACACCTGCGCGATGTCGCGGTCAACGGTCGACTTGCTGACACCCGTCGCGGCGGCGATGGCCCGCACGCTCATGCCTTCCCCGGCGAGCACTTGCACCATCGCCTGACGCGCATCGCCCGACAGCTGCAGCTGCCCACCGAGAGCGTCAGCGACATAACTCGTCCAGCTCTTGAAGCCGAGCGCCTCGTGGACGTGGCCGCGCTTCGCTTCGTCGAGGAGACGGCCGACCTTCTCGAAGTTGTCCCGGGTTGTCTGGGCCATCAGTCTGATCCGTTTGTCCAGGCGTTGCGCGTCTTCCAGTTCGAGAGGCACCAGCACATCGACCTGCTCCACTACCTGTACTTCACTCACTTCTGTTCTCCCTCTGAAAGTTGTTTGGGTTACTTGTGTTCGATGTAGGGATTGGGACCAGGACCGCGCCACTCGGTACCTGCCGCGAGTCGCAACGCGGCCTCACCGTGTCCTTGCGCTTGCCTAGAACTGGCCTGTCCTTTGTGTCCCCCTGAGACGTCCCCCTGGATGTCCCCGGGGACGTCCCCAGTGACATCCAGGTCTGTCGAGTCGCGGTCGGCCTGGCTTCCCTTGGCCCGCTGCTGCGCCTTCTTGAGCCGCTCCTTTTCACGCTTGTCCTCCAATGCCCGGAGAACCGCGGCCGTGGTTTGTGTTGACGAGAAGTCGGCGATTCGCCAGCCGACCCGCTCCGGTGCCCATAACCCTGCATCCATCAAGGCTTTCGGAGCACCGACAGCGAAGTTCGGAATCAGCTCCAAGTCGCCGGGTTCGATGATGCCGTCAGTGCGGTTGGACACTGACCACGCCAGCGAGGTGATGAAGGACCGGAAATGACTGTCCGACAGGCGCTGTAAACGTCTGTCGGTCAGCCAGCGGTCGGGGAACCGCGCATCTGTCACTGCGCCTCGGCCTCCTCGGCCGCTACGAATCGGGCGACATGCTCGATTGTCGGGGTGCCGGCTCCGGGCCCCAGCACGATGTGGCAGACCTCGCCAGGCATCGCCCCGCAGATATCGCATCGGAACTCGCGGACGTGATCGAACGCGGCCATCACAAGGCCTCGATTTCGTCGGCGACCGCGATCAGGTTGGCGGCGAGCTGGCGGGCTTCGGCGGCGGTGAGCTTGCAGGAGGTGTCGAGCCCGTCGGTTCCCGCGGCCGGAAGTTCGATATGCAGGTATACGACGGGGAGTTGGTTGAACCCCTGATAGGCACAGGGCCCGATGCGAGGCACGGAGATGGCGTATTCGTAGGGGTCATCTTTGATGGGAGTGGCTGCGACATCCTCGATCTGCAGGTCGACGTAGTGGTCGGAACCCCAGCAGTTTTGGTCATGGCGCATCACTTGGCCGACGTGTCCATCGTTGTCTGTGCACCACGGCGCGCATTGAACCGGTGATAGGTATGCCGGTCTTCCGATTCGATCGGTGGCTGTCGATGTGGTCATTGCTGGCCTGCCCATCCATCGGCGAGGTCCGCGGCGGCAATCAGGGCGACCGCGAGGGCGCGGGCTTCCGCAATGCTGCAGTCATCGTTGCCGATGTAGATCAAGGGACGGTCGTCGCCTTCGCGTGCAATGCTGCCGTCGGCGTACTGCACCACGACTGCGCGGACATCCGGGCTCTGGGCGAAGCTTTCGGACCACACGCACCGGTACGCCTGGAAGCCGTACTGGGCTGGCTGCCATTCGTCTGTGCGATCACCGCTCTGGTCAGCGCCAGGCGGCAGCGAAACGTCAGGGAGTTGGGTTAGAGTCATTAGTGAACTGCCTTTCTGGTGATTGGTTGGTTCGGACGGCTCCCGCCGGTTGCGCCAACAACCGGGTGCACGGGAGCCGTCAGCATTTCTGTGTTGTCGTCGTCGATCAGGGACCGGTCTTCGAGCGCGTCCCGGGCCTCCTGCGTGATGTGGGGGTGGCTCACGCCGCTCCCCCGCCCCTGCGAGTGGTCGCCTCCTGCTCGGCCAGCCACCGTTCGACCTCGCTGCGCCGGTACACCACGCGGCCGCGGGGGCCGAGAGTGAACGACGCCGGGCCCTGATCGTTTGAACGCCAAAACCTCAGCGTTCCGCTGTTGATCCCGTACTGCTCTTCCACCTGCTTGGTGTGGAGCAGCTCGTCACCGTCCATCGACAACCTCCTAGATCCAGTATTTTTGCTTGTCCCGCACGGAGATGCTTCTGCCGCATATTTAGCATGGGGGTTGTTGGACATGCGTGTCAAGCATTAGCGTGTGATTCGTGCAAGATTCTGGAACCGGGGACGTCATACAGGCCACGGAAGGCGGCTTTGGGATGCGGGTCGCCGCCGCAAGGCGAGCCCGCAAGTGGACGCAGCGTCAGCTGGGGGAAGAGCTGGGCCTCGACGCATCGGCGGTGTCACGATTGGAGAAGGGACTACGCGCGGTTCGGCTAGGAGAAGCTGCACTCATTGCTCGCGTCCTCAGAATGAATATTGATTCGCTGGTTTACGGAGACGACGACCCCGTTGCCCAATTGCGGAGAAGTCGGAACGACGCGAACTTCTATATGCACGAGACGCGTGATTCGGCTGTCCAAATGGTATTCGCCTTCGCACAGATTGCCGAGCTCCTGACCGAGACTCCGGAGTTATTTCTCGGATGGGAGATGGATCCCGAAGACGCGAAGGCGCTCCATCCGAGTAGACACAGGCAGACAGGAAACAACCCCCCGTTTCCACCCACCAATGTCGAAGAGTACTTCGATTGGGTACTGACGAGAATGCGGGCGATATTCGACGTTTCGGTATCGGACAATCGAATTTACGTAGAGGATGCCCGACTTGTTGAGCGTCTCGTCGCCCTTGTCCACGCAGTCGTCGAAGATGTTGCTTCGACTGTCCCATTGCCCACACAGGACCCAGAGGCTCTCGGGAGGGGTCTAGCGAGCCTTATCCCCGTCATCGAGGAAAGTGATGATGTCGCAGACACGTAATCGTCGTTCCGGTGTCGAGGATCGTTGGACTAAGACGGTCCGGCGGCCGGACGGTACGACCGAGACGGTGCCCAGCGCGGCCGAAGGTAGGGGATTGCGTTGGCGGGCACGCTATGTCGACGAGAACGGCAAGGAACACGCTAAGGGGTTCCGCACTAAGGCGTCGGCGCAGTCGTGGCTGAATGGCGTCATCAGCGCCCAGGAGACTGGTTCCTACGTCGATCCCAAGCACGGGAAGGTGACATTCTCCAGCTTCTATAAGGAGTGGTCGAAGCGTCAGGTGTGGGTGTCGGGCACCACGCACACGATGGACCTCGCCGCCAACAGCGTGAGCTTTGGGAGCATCGCCTTCGCCGACCTGCGTGCTTCGCATATCGAGGCGTGGGTGAAGCGGATGCAGGACAACGGGTTACAGCCGACGACCATCCGCACACGCTTCGCCAATGTGCGCAACGTGATTCGTGCGGCCGTCCGGGACCGGCTGCTCGCACGGGACATATGCGACCAGGTGAAGCTCCCCCGCACCCGGAAGGCCGACGCGGCGATGTCCATCCCATCCCCCGAGCAGGTGGGCGCAGCGATGCGGGCGTGCGAGGACATCGAGCCCTGGTATGCGACGTTCATCGCCGTGTGCGCATTCGCCGGGCTGCGACGGGGAGAGGTGTCGGCGTTGAAGGTCTCCGATGTCGACTTCCTGCGCAAGGAAATTCGTGTGCAGCGACAGGTCCAGTGGACCGACGACGGGCAGATGGAGATACGCGGCCCGAAGTACGGGTCTGAGCGCACGGTGTTCATTCCCGACGGTTTGGTGACGATCCTGTCCGAGCACATCCGTATGTACCGGGCGGGTGATGACCCGGAGCGGTGGTTGTTCCCCGGCGCCCGCGACGACACTCAGCCGGCTCATGCGGCGACGGTCGCGCGGTGGTGGCGCAAGGTTCGCAACCATATCGACATCGACAACCGGCTGCACGATCTGCGGCACTTCTACGCCTCCGGGCTCATCGCCGCGGGGTGCGATGTGGTGACCGTTCAGCGCGCGTTGGGGCACTCCGCGGCGTCGGTCACGCTCGACACCTATTCGCACTTGTGGCCCGACGCCAACGACCGCACCCGCAAGGCCGCCGCGGGTCTGCTGGACCAGGCGCTCAATCCTGCTGCGGACGCACTGCGGACAGAAGCCACAAAAACACCCTCTGACTAGGGCTTGAACGGGTTCACGGCGAACTGGATGACGCGGTACGGCGTCCCTCCGCGCGGCGTGGTGTTCCACTGGCTGACGAACACCCGCAGTTCGTCCAGTGTCGAGCCGGGCGAGATGTACCCGCCGTAGGGCTGCGCCAGCCGGTTGTTCTCCGGCGGGCCAAGCTGTTCCACCGGATCCGGCCAGTCCGTGGCGACGACGACCGTCGTCACCGGCGCGGTACCCAGGCCCGTCGGGTCGTTGGCCACGCGCACCTCCATGTTGCCGGTGGTGGCGTTGAAGTAGGAC
>CAZOIX010000364.1:0-4951 GCA_964579685.1 uncultured Mycobacterium sp. | reverse complement strand
GCCCAACCGCGGCAATCTGCTGGCCATCCCGCTGGATTTGCACACGACATCCGACGACCGCATCGAGGGCACGGCGATGTTTCGCCGGTTCCACCTCGGCCGCAACGGCGCCGCACACGGCGGTGCGGTGGCGCAGCTCTTCGACGGGCTGCTGGGCTACACCGCGTTCACCCTCAGCGGCAGCCGCGCACAGCGCACCGCATTCCTGCACGTCGACTACCGCAAGATCGCGCACGTCGACAAGAAACTGCAGGTCGAGGCGGCTATCGACAGCATCCAGGACCGCAAGATCAACGTTTCGGGCCGGCTGCTGGACGGCGATGACGTGCTGGCCGAATCTCACGCGCTGTTCGTGAAGCTGAAGCCAGGCCAGCCGTGAAACAGGACGAACAGCAGCGGTCCAGTCGCGCCCGCCGATGGGCTCGGTGGCGCGACCGGTTGCGTGACCGGCCCAGAATCGAGTTCGTCTACCGCATCGGGGTCGGAATCGTCGGTCTCGTGGTCTTCGTGATCGGCATCATCGCGATCCCGTATCCGGGCCCGGGCTGGGCCATCGTATTCATCGGGCTCGGCATCTTGGCCACCGAATTCGAATGGGCACGACGGCTGTTGGCGTACGCCAAGGAGCGGTACGACAAGGTGATGAACTGGTTCCACCAGCGACACTGGTCCGTCCAGGTCCTCGGCGGCATCTTCACCGCACTGATCGTGTTCGCCACCCTGTGGCTGCTCGGCGCGGCTGACTGGACGGCCGAGCTGTTCGGCTTCGATTGGCCGTGGCTGAACAGCCCCATTGGCCTGGGGTCCTGAGGAGACGCACCGATAGCATGGTCGCGTTCGACACACCTGGAAGATCAGCCCTCGACGCATTGGAGACACACCGATGAGCGCCGCCGTCAGCCCCGCATCAGCAGCCCCTATCCGGGTCGCTGCCGGGACGACCGCGGGTGAGGCGGTGCGGGAGGCGGGTCTACCGGGCCGTGGTGACGTCCAGGCGATCGTCGTCGTGCGGGATCCGCAGGGACGGCTGCGTGACCTGTCGTGGACCCCCGACGCCGACACCGAGGTGACCCCGGTTGCCGCAGACACCGAGGACGGCCGCAGCGTCATCCGCCACTCCGCCGCTCATGTATTGGCCCAGGCCGTGCAGCAGATCTTCCCCGAGGCCAAACTCGGCATCGGACCGCCCATCGCCGACGGCTTCTACTACGACTTCGACGTCGCGCGAGCGTTCACCCCGGAAGACCTCGAGGTGCTCGAGAAGCGCATGCGCCAGATCGTCAAGGAAGGTCAGCTGTTCTCGAGGCGGGTCTATGCGTCCAAAGACCAAGCGCGTGAAGAGCTTGCCAACGAGCCCTACAAGCTCGAACTCGTCGATGACAAGTCCGGCGACCCCGACGTCATGGAGGTCGGTGGCGACGAGCTCACGGCATATGACAACCTCAATCCCCGTACCCGAGAACGGGAGTGGGGAGACCTGTGCCGCGGTCCGCACATCCCGACGACGAAATACATCCCGGCGTTCAAGCTCACCCGCAGCTCGGCCGCCTACTGGCGCGGGAATCAGGACAACGCGAGCCTGCAACGCATCTACGGGACCGCGTGGGAGTCGCAGGAAGCGCTCGACCGTCACCTCGAGTTCATCGAGGAAGCGCAACGGCGCGACCACCGAAGGCTCGGTGCGGAGCTGGACCTGTTCAGCTTCCCCGATGAAATCGGTTCCGGGCTGGCGGTTTTCCACCCCAAAGGTGGCATCATCCGGCGTGAACTCGAAGACTATTCGCGGCGCAAGCACAGCGAGGCCGGCTACGAGTTCGTGAACAGTCCTCACATCACGAAGGCCGAGCTGTTCAAGATCTCGGGTCACCTGGACTGGTACGCCGACGGCATGTTTCCGCCGATGCACCTCGACGCGGAATTCAACGAGGACGGCACGGTGCGCAAGCCGGGCCAGGACTACTACCTCAAGCCGATGAACTGCCCGATGCACTGCCTGATCTTCCGGACGCGCGGGCGGTCCTATCGTGAACTTCCGTTGCGGCTCTTCGAATTCGGCACCGTATACCGCTACGAGCTGTCCGGTGTGGTACACGGCCTGACCCGTGTCCGTGGGTTGACGATGGACGATGCGCACATCTTCTGCACCCGCGACCAGATGCGCGACGAGTTGACGTCGCTGCTGCGCTTCGTGCTCGACCTGCTCGGCGACTACGGCCTGACCGACTTCTATCTCGAGCTGTCCACCAAGGACCCCAAGAAGTTCGTCGGCTCCGACGAGTTGTGGGAGGAGGCGACCAGCGTGCTGGCCGAGGTCGGCGCAGCCTCTGGTCTCGAACTGGTGCCCGACCCGGGCGGCGCGGCGTTCTACGGCCCGAAGATCTCGGTCCAGGTCAAAGACGCGCTGGGCCGCAGCTGGCAGATGTCGACCATCCAGCTGGACTTCAACTTTCCGGAGCGGTTCGCGTTGGAGTACACCGCCGCCGACGGCAGCCGCCAGCGTCCGGTCATGATTCACCGCGCGCTGTTCGGATCGATCGAGCGGTTCTTCGGCATCCTGACCGAGCACTACGCGGGCGCGTTTCCGGCCTGGTTGGCGCCCGTACAGGTGGTCGGGATACCCGTCGCCGACGACCACGTCCCTTATCTCAACGGCCTTGTCACTCAACTGAAGATGGCAGGTATCCGGGCCGAAGTCGACACCAGCGACGACCGGATGGCGAAGAAGATCGTCAACCACACCAACCAGAGGGTCCCGTTCATGCTGGTGGCGGGCGATCGAGACATCGAAGCCGGTGCGGTCAGTTTCCGCTTCGGCGACCGCACCCAGATCAACGGCGTGCCGCGCGACACGGCGGTCGCGGCGATCACCGAATGGGTTGCGAGCCGGGAAAATGCCACTCCGACAGCCGAACTGGTCAAGGTGGGCATCCAGTCGTGACACGCGAGGAAGGTCTGCGCGAAGAGCTGACAACGCAGGGTGACGACCACACGATCGTCGACACCGGTGTCGGTGAGCCCGACCACCTGCAGCGGTTGTGGACACCGCACCGGATGTCCTACATCGCCGAGGCGCCGCTGCGGCGCGATACCTCGGAGCCGTCCCGGCCGTTCACCGACATCCCCAAGCTGTCCGACGAGGACGGGCTGGTGGTGGCGCGCGGTGAGTTGGTCTACGTCGTGCTGAACCTGTACCCGTACAACCCGGGCCATCTCATGGTCGTTCCGTATCGCCGGGTATCCGAGCTCGAAGACCTCACCGATGCGGAGAGCGCCGAATTGATGGCGTTCACCCAGAAGGCGATTCGCGTCATCAAGAGCGTCTCCAACCCGATGGGGTTCAACGTCGGGTTGAACCTGGGCAAGGTGTCGGGTGGGTCACTGGCCGAGCATCTGCACATGCACGTCGTTCCGCGCTGGATCGGCGATGCGAACTTCATCACGATCATTGGTGGCGCGAAGGTCGTCCCGCAGCTGCTGAGCGAAACACGTCAGCTGCTGGCGACGGAGTGGGCGAAGCAGCAGTGAGCAATCTCTACCTGATGACTCGTGCGGCGTACGAGAAGTTGTCCCGCCCGGTCGCCAAGGCTGCGCTGCGCGCGGGGCTGACCCCGGACAGCATCACGATCCTTGGCACGGCGGGCACCGTGCTGAGCGCGCTCACCCTGTTCCCGATCGGCCAACTGTGGTGGGGTGGGGTCGCCGTCTGGTTTTTCGTGCTCGCCGACATGCTCGACGGTGCGATGGCCCGGCAACGCGGCGGCGGCACGCGGTTCGGTGCGGTCCTGGATGCCACCTGCGACCGCATCGGCGACGGCGCGATCTTCTGCGGTCTGCTGTGGTGGGCGGCCTTCGGCGTGCACAGCACGTCGCTGGTGGTCGCCACGCTGATCTGCCTCGTCACCTCACAGGTGATCTCCTACATCAAGGCCCGCGCCGAGGCCAGCGGACTGTCCGCCGAAGGCGGTCTGATCGAGCGCCCAGAACGGCTGGTCATCGTGCTGATGGGGGCGGGGTTGTCGGGTCTGTTCGGTCTGCCGTGGCTGCTGCACGTGGCGATGTGGCTGCTGGCGTTGGCCAGCCTCATCACGCTCGGTCAACGTGTGCACAGCGTGCGGACGTCACCGGGAGCGATGGACCGGATGCTCAAGCCCGACAACACCGCCGCCGGTGGTGAGACGCCGGAGACGTCGGGGCAGCACCCGCAGGGGGAAGAGCCATGACGTCACCGCTGCCCGATCCCGGCACCGCATTGAGCGGGAGGGTCACCGACTGGGGATATGCCGCAGGGTGGCGGCTCGTCCGCGCGATGCCGGAGGTGCTGGCGCGCAACACGTTCGGTGCCGGTGCGCATTACGCCGCACGCGGCGGTGGGCCCGAACAACTCCGCAAGAACCTTGCGCGCGTCATCGGTGTCGAGCCCGCCCGCGTGCCCGACGGGCTGATTCGCGCGTCGCTTGCCTCCTACGCGCGATATTGGCGCGAGGCGTTCCGGTTGCCCACGATGGATCTGGCCGACGTCGCGCGCCGGCTCGATGCGGTGTGCATCGGAAAGGACAGGCCGCAGAACGCAATCGACGCCGGCCGTGGGGCCGTGATGGCGCTGCCGCACAGCGGCAACTGGGATATGGCCGGGGTGTGGCTCGTCCACAAACATGGCACCTTCTCCACCGTGGCTGAGCGGCTGAAGCCGGAATCGCTCTACAACCGTTTCATCGCATACCGCGAAAGCCTGGGGTTCGAGGTGCTGCCGGCATCGGGTGGCGAGCGCCCACCGTTCGAACTACTCGCCGAGCGGCTAGGCGAGAACAAGCTCGTGTGTTTGATGGCCGACCGTGACCTCACCAAATCAGGCGTGGAAGTCGATTTCTTCGGCGAACGCACCCGGCTGCCCGCGGGACCGGCCAAATTGGCGATCACCACCGGCGCCCACCTGATACCGGCGCACGTCTAC
>CAZOIX010000363.1:0-4957 GCA_964579685.1 uncultured Mycobacterium sp. | reverse complement strand
AACATGGAGATGACCGTGACACTGCGAACGTTGCTGCGTGAGTTCGAGTTCGGCACCGTCAACACGGCCGGCGAGCGCCGCCATTCCCGCGGCGTGGCCACTGCGCCGCGGCAGGGCGGCCGGGCAGTCGTGTACCGCCGCCGCGCCCGACAGTCGCGGCCGAGTACACCCGACGCCGCGCTCGCCTGGTCTGAGGCTTAGCGGTTGAATTTCGGCTCGGTCGCGTCGGCCATTGTGCTTTTCAGCGTAGATCGTTAATTTGGCCCGATGCCGGGCAAACCTACTCGGGCACGACAGATCGACGAAACATGATCTGCTAAGGCCGATGGTCTATCGACTAGGCGGAGCCAAGGGCGTCGAGACCCGTCTTGCCCTCGAAACTGCGGCGCGACAGCTGATCAATGAACGCGGGTTCCACGGGGCGACTGTGCTCGAGATTACGTCGATGGCGGGTCGATCCCCTGCGGTCTTCTACCGGTACTTCTCCGACAAGCAAGAGCTGTTGGCCACCCTCGCCGAGGGCTTTATCGAAGACGTACTCATCCCATACGGATCGTTGGTCCGATTGCCTGAATCACCAAGCGATACCGAGTCTTTCGAGTTCATGGTCAAGTCCTATTGGGACACCTTCAAGCCGCAGGTCGGGGTCTTGGCCGCCGTGGCGCAGCTCAGCGCAACTGAATGGCGGTTCGCCGAGCTGCAAAGCAGACTTCGTCGATTCAGCATCGATGTCGTAGCGGCGACGGTGCGGCGCGCGCAGGATCAGGGTTATAGCCGTGAACTGAACCCGAGCATTGTTGCCGTCGCCATCGCGGCGATGTTCGAGCAGTTCACCGCCGAAATACTTCGGCCAGACCCCTCCGGCCTGAAGCCGCAGATCAGTGATGAGGACGCCGTCGTCTCGCTGACGATGATATGGAGGAAGGTCTTGTACGGCTTCTGACGAGCCGAGGACAAGGTCGGCGTGTGCAGCAAATCAGGCGGCGACGGCGGTGTCTGTGCTCGTGGCGTTGTCGACGCCGTAGTCGTTGAATATGTCGCTGAAACTCCCCGAGGGCGCATCGATCCCGGATGCGTAATTCGTTGCCTGGCCGATCGTGCCGGGGTTGTCACGGGTGATCGACCAGAACGAGATCATCCCCAGCCCTGTGGAGTTGGCGAAATCCAGCACCGCTTGCGCGTCGTCGAGAGTGAAGACTTCCGTGGTGATGTCGTTCACGCCGATCATCGGTGTGACGCCTATCATGCTCCAACTGAATTCGATGCCGTAGCCGGCGTACAGCGCCGACATTTGTTGGTAGGTCGACTCTGCGGCCTCGATCGCATAGGCGCCCATCGTTTGCGCATTCGGTCCGGTGGTAGGTGCGGCGGACTCGCCGTAGTCCATCGTCATCACATTGACGCCGTCGAGGGCGACCCCGGCGTCAAGCGCGGATTGCACGACGTAGACACCGTCTGACGTCAGCCCGCTGGGAAGCACCGGCAACGTGTACCAGATCTCCAAATCGGGATAGTCCTGCTGCACGATCGCCAAGGCGTCGTTGCGAAGATCGACCGAGACGCGGTCGGCGACCGCTGCCCCCTCCACGTCGAAATCGATGCGATCGAGGGAATAGGTTTCGATGACCCCTTCGTAGGCGTCCGCGAGGGCCTGCGCATCGAGGCCCTGCGCGGCATAGGTCTGGGCGATGGTGGTGCCCGATACGCCGCCCAACGACACCACGATCTGTCCGCCGGCCGCCTGAAACTCCGCGATCGATTCGTTGATCTGTTGTGCCTGGAAGAATTCGGAATCGGGTTCAAGCAGCGTGAGTCCGGCCCAGGCGAGGTTGCCGTCGGGGTCTGCCTGCATGAAGCCGAGGTTGAGTGTGGTGACTCCGTATTGCGTCGCGATCGCGGTGAGGTCCGGCACGGGGTAGGCGCCCATGTCGACGTACGGGGCGAAAACGGCGTCGCCGGACTGCGCCACGATGGCGTCGTCGTTGGTGATGGTGGTGGTGGCGGTGGCGATGGTGGCTGCAGAGGGGTTGGTCAGGGTGACGGTGAAGGTTTCGTTGGTTTCGACGGTGGTGTCGCCGAGGATGCCGATGGTGATCTGTTGGGTGGTTTGGCCGGGGTCGAAGGTGATGGTGCCTGAGGCCGCGGCGTAGTCTTCGCCCGCGGTGGCGGTGCCGTTGGCGGTGGTGTAGGCGACCGAGACGGGTGTGGCCGATGCTGCGGAGAGGGTGACGGTGAGGTCTAGTTGTGTTGTGCCGCTGTTGCCTTCGTTGATTGTCGCGTTTGAGATCGTCAGTGTCGGTAGTTGTACGGCGGGTTCGTCGTCGATGGTGTTGCCGTTGAGGACAAAGTTGGTTACTGATGGGGCGGAGCCGTCCGAGGTTGCCTGGAAGCCGAATGTGGTGACCTGGCCTGCGGCGACGGTGGCGTTCCAGGCGGCGTTTTGCACGACGTAGTGGTCGCCGACGTGGCTGACGATCTCGGCGCTCCAGATGCCGGTGATCTGGTCGGGTGAGTCGAATTCGAGCGTCCAGCCCTGCAGGTCTGATTCGCCGGCGGTCACGGTGGTTTTGGCCACATAGCCCGACCCCCAGTCGCTGGTCACCGCGAAATCCACCGATCCGTCACCGGTGCTGGGAGGTTGCGTGTCGTCGTTGGTGATGGTGGTGGTGGCAGTGGCGGTGGCGATGGTGGCTGCAGAGGGGTTGGTCAGGGTGACGGTGAAGGTTTCGTTGGTTTCGACGGTGGTGTCGCCGAGGATGCCGATGGTGATCTGTTGGGTGGTTTGGCCGGGGTCGAAGGTGATGGTGCCTGAGGCCGCGGCGTAGTCTTCGCCCGCGGTGGCGGTGCCGTTGGCGGTGGTGTAGGCGACCGAGACGGGTGTGGCCGATGCTGCGGAGAGGGTGACGGTGAGGTCTAGTTGTGTTGTGCCGCTGTTGCCTTCGTTGATTGTCGCGTTTGAGATCGTCAGTGTCGGTAGTTGTACGGCGGGTTCGTCGTCGATGGTGTTGCCGTTGAGGACAAAGTTGGTTACTGATGGGGCGGAGCCGTCCGAGGTTGCCTGGAAGCCGAATGTGGTGACCTGGCCTGCGGCGACGGTGGCGTTCCAGGCGGCGTTTTGCACGACGTAGTGGTCGCCGACGTGGCTGACGATCTCGGCGCTCCAGATGCCGGTGATCTGGTCGGGTGAGTCGAATTCGAGCGTCCAGCCCTGCAGGTCTGATTCGCCGGCGGTCACGGTGGTTTTGGCCACATAGCCCGACCCCCAGTCGCTGGTCACCGCGAAATCCACCTCCCCAGCATCGGCAGTGGCAGGTTGCGTGTCGTCGACGGTGATGGTGGCTGCCAGCAGCGTGGGTGTCGTAGCGGTCGCCGCCGTCGCTTCCTCGTCCCAGGGTTGATCCTCGGTCCGCCGATACGCCGCGACAAGTGCCTCGAAGATCGGACTGCCGACCGGAGCCTCAGGGTTGTCGCCTAACCCACCGAGTGCGCCGAGCACCACGATGCCCACTGCGGCCATTTCCGCGTCGACCTTAGGTGTCGGCTCCGACGATGGCAGTTCGGCTGGAGGTGCCGATTCCGACACGGCCGTCGACGTGGCCTCTGGCGGCGCTACTTGGTCGGACCGTTGTTGGGGCAGTTCGGATGGGCCGGCGGAATCGATCATCGTGGTGCGCGATGGGGTCACGCTTGCCGTCTGGGCGCCGGTCACAGGATTGTCGGCGTGACCTCGTACTGCCGGGTCTGCGTTATCGCCACGGGCGGTGGGCGCCGCCAGTTGATGCGACCCGGATTGGTCGGAATTCCGCGTGACATCCTCGGGTCCTGTCTCGGACGCTTCGGCTTTTGTCTCGGACACATCCGCATCGCGGATCGGGTCTTCTTCCGGGTCCGTAACGTTTCCAGAGCGACGAACTTCATTCGAATCGCGGCTGACCCGGGCGCCGCCGCTGCTGCGCACCACCACTCGCGGCCTATTCCCACCCGAAATCTCTGAGGTCACCGAGCTTGACGATGAGGGATCGTCCGGCGACTTCTGCTGCCCGGGCGATTCAGCATCGTCGTGAGAGGTGCGGGCTGCGGGGGTCCTGGCCGACGACTGGGCGGCGCGGGCGCGCGGGGCGTCGGGGCTCGACTGGGTGGGGCGCGAGCCGTCGGCCCTCGAATCGGCGGCGGTGTCGTCCTCCGGCGCGGCGGTGGCGACGGCCGGTGCAGTCAGCCCGATACCCAGCACCGCTGTCAACAACCCGATCTGACCGATATAGCGTTCGTACCGCATTTGGGCCATTCCTTCCCTATGAATTTACCTTTGCCAGATATCGGGCCATCCATCAATTGACGAACAGGTAAGCGCGGACTATACACTCCGAATCTATGAGCGCAAGGTTCAGAATTGGGCGTTGAGCGCAAACTCCTCGGGCATGGCCGCAGGATGTCAGACGCGGCGCGGAGAGAACCCATGATCGCTGCATGGTGCACCGACTGCAGCCGGTAACCGGAAATCGTGTCTTCACCCATAGGCTGCTGAAAGGCGCTGATCAACGGCTTGCTATCTGGGCATTGAGCGGTTGCCGAGGTCATGTCCGTGGCCGATGTGCCCGCTTCGATGGGCCCGCAGGGCGGCGCCTGTCACGAGGGACGGGCATTCTCGGATGCAACTCCCAGATAGGTAACTAGTTAGGCTAGGTAAAGAGAAGCGCGGCAGTTGACCCGCGACATTGTTTAAACGAATATCAAGAATTGAAATTAAAGTTAGCTAAGACGGAATTAAATATGTGCGTCAGCTGTGTGCGGGCTGTGTTTTTCATAGGGCCGATTCAGGCGGTCGGGAACGTGCGATCGAGGACGGATCGTCCCTACGCCGTCGCCTTGGCGCGCTCGAACTCAATGGCATCGTGGGCACAGACCATCAAGAGGTCGGGCTCCTCGCGCCGGTACAGCTCAGTGAGGCGAGCGTGGT
>CAZOIX010000362.1:0-4959 GCA_964579685.1 uncultured Mycobacterium sp. | reverse complement strand
GTCCTACCGATGTCCCACCATCGGTGCGCTCCGGTTCCCGGCGCCAGGTCAGCACCTGCCCGATGAGTACCTGCTCGACGTCCCCGGCGGCCCTCCGATCGTGACCGGTCCGATCAGCTCTGATCAGGCATGGGCGTGGCCCTCACCTGACGGCCGCGGCGACTGCGTGCTGCGCCGCGGCGATCCCGTGGTGGTCTGGGGCGAGCTGCGAGGCGGGATGGGCTCCGGCGGGCCGACCTCCTACACGGGACTGGCGAACGTACAGAAGATCGCGGGGGGTGACATCCGGTCGTTTCTCGAGGGATACGTACCCGCCGTCGCACACACCGCGCGCGCCGTGCTCGCGCTGGCAGTGCTCAATGTCGTACTCGCCGCGGCGATGGCCGGTATCGGCGTGAGGGCCTATCGGCGCCTGGCCCGCATCGGCACCGACACACCGCCCAGGATCACGTGGCGTTCTCGTCCGCGCTGACGGCGGGCCCGCAGGCTCTACGCTGAGCCGATGGCACGGGCGGCAACTCCGGCGATCGCCGCCCTGCTGGCCGCGGGGGTGGCTCACGAGGTGGTGCAGTACCACCATGACTCCCGCACCGCGTCATTCGGTGAGGAGGCGGCCACGGCGCTGACCCGCGATGCGGATGTCGACGCCGAGCAGGTGTTCAAGACGCTGGTGATCGCCCTACCGAAGGGGCTCGGCGTCGCCGTGCTGCCGGTGCCGGCCAAGCTTTCACTCAAGGCGGCGGCCGCCGCGCTACATGTTCCCAAGGCCACGATGGCCGAGCCCGCCGCCGCCCAACGCTCGAGCGGCTACGTCGTCGGCGGGATCTCCCCGTTCGGACAGCGCAGGCCGCTACCCACGGTCGTCGACGAATCCGCGCTGCGCTGGGACCGCGTGCTGTGCAGTGCGGGCAAACGCGGCTGGGACGTCGCGGTGCATCCACACGACCTGATCGCGCTGACCAATGCGACCACCGCCGACATTCGCGCCTGAACCGCCCGCCGAAATTGCATTCCAGCAGCGAAAGTACGAGTGGACGCCTGCTGGAATGCAATTTCGCGACAACTAGGGTGAGGCCATGTCGCTTTCAGGAAAGACCATGTTCATCTCGGGCGCCAGCCGCGGCATCGGGCTGGCGATCGCCAAGCGCGCGGCCGCCGACGGCGCGAACATCGCGCTGATCGCGAAGACCGCCGAGCCCCATCCCAAGCTCGAGGGCACGGTGTACACCGCGGCCAAGGAACTCGAGGACGCCGGCGGACAGGCGTTGCCGATCGTCGGCGACATCCGCGACGGCGATTCGGTCGCCGCGGCGGTGGCCCAGACCGTCGACCGGTTCGGCGGGATCGCCATCCGTGTCAACAACGCCTCGGCCATCCACCACGGGTCCATCCCCGAGGTCCCGCTCAAGCGGTTCGACCTGATGAACGGAATCCAGGTGCGCGGCACGTACGCCGTGTCACAGGCGTGCATCCCGCACATGGTGGGCCGGGACAATCCGCACATCCTGACGCTGTCGCCGCCGGTACGACTGGAGCCCGAATGGCTCAAGCCCACCGCGTACATGATGGCCAAATATGGAATGTCGCTGTGCGCCTTGGCTTTAGCCGAGGAGTTGCGTGATGAGGGCATCGCCTCCAACACCCTGTGGCCGCGCACGCTGGTGGCCACCGCTGCGGTGCAGAATCTCCTCGGCGGCGACGAGGCGATGGGGCGGGCGCGCAAGCCCGATGTCTACGCCGACGCCGCATACGTGATCCTCAACAAGCCCGCCCGCGACTACACGGGTCACGCGCTGCTGTGCGAGGACGTGCTGCTGGAGTCCGGTGTCACCGATTTGTCGGTCTACGACTGCGTTCCCGGCGCCGAACTCGGCGTCGACCTGTGGGTGGACACCCCGAATCCACCGGGCTATACCGGCCCCTGATCGAATTCGATGATGCCGCGGATGTTTCGGCCTTCGCGCATGTCGGTGATGGCGTCGTTGATCTGGTCGAGACGGTAACGCTTGGTCACGAGCTCGTCGAGCTTGAGGGTGCCGTTTCGGTAGAGCGACAGCAGCATCGGCATGCTCGCACGGGGGTTCATGCCCCCGTACAACAGTCCCTTGAGCGTCTTGCAGGACTGGATGAAGTCAACCAGCAGCAGCGGCACGATGTTCACATCGATCTTCGGAATCGCCGTCATCAGGCAGGTACCGCCCTTGCGGGTCAACGTCATCGCGGGTGCCAGCAGTTCTGCGGGCAGCACACTCGGCGTCAACACCACACGATCGGCCATCACCCCGGCCGTGAGTTCTTTGACCATCGGGATGGCCTCCTCGGCAGAGGCGACCGTTTCGGTGGCACCGAAGAACTTTGCCGCATCTCGTTTGAACTCCACCGGATCCACGGCGATGACGGATCGTGCACCGGCTGCGCGCGCGCCCTGCACCGCGTTGATCCCGACACCCCCTGTGCCGATGATGACGACGGTGTCACCGGGTTGCGTTCCCACTCCGACCGTGGCCGACCCCCATCCCGTGGTGACGCCGCAGGACACCAGCGACGCAGCCTCGAACGGAATCCAGTCATCGATCTTGATCACCGATTCTTCGGCGAGCACGGCGTATTCGGCGAAGGTACCCAGTTGCGTCATCGCCGTCAGATCGTCGTCGCCGACATGCCGACGCGCGGTGCCGTCGGTGACCATCTCCTTGGCGAAGATCATGGCGCCGTTGTCGCACAGGTAGGTCATGCCCGACACACACCACCGACAGGTACCACAGGCGGGGATGAACGAGAACGCGACGCGGTCACCCGGCTGGACCGACCGAACGCCAGGGCCCACCTCTTCGACGACACCGGCGCCCTCGTGCCCGCCGAGCATCGGGAAGTACTGCGGAACCGTTCCTCCGTTGGCCTCGATCATCGCCGTGAGTTGCGGCGAGGTGACGCCGTCGCCGGTGGCGTAGTGATCGTCGGAGTGGCATACACCCGCGACCGCCATCTTCACCATCACCTCACCCTGACGGGGCGCGTCGAGCGTGATCTCGGTGATCTCCCACTCTTCGCCGATGCCCCGCAATACCGCGCCCTGGCACTTCTTCGCAGATGTCATGGATGAAGCGTCACACCTGCACGGGGGCTTTGGTGGGGTATGGCACTACTTGTTTGGGTTTCGGATCATTTCACCACCGACGGCCTGCCGAACCGCGCGTGCACACCCGGCGAGAACAACGCGCGCATGGGTTCACCCGCAGCGACAACGCCACTTGCGGCGAGCAGATCGTCGTCCAGGTCGACGATCTGCGCCTCGCACAACGGCCACGGGCCGTGGGCGTTGGGCACCCACCAGGTGCGTCCCGCCTTACGGGTGTGGGCACCCCACCGCGCAGTGAGCCAGACCTCGAGCGGGGACGGCGTCACGTCGTCGCCGATCCGCACTCGCAGCGTGCTGTGAAGACCGCCGTCCGGCCAGCGTCGCACGCTGCGGTACGAGATCTCGCCGTCATCCCGGGTCACGCGCATCTTCGCCCAGGTGTACGGCACACCCAGTGCGGCTCTGGTGAATCCGACCACGGCCAGTCGCGTCGTCTCCAGCGATCGGAACAGCACGCCGTGGCGGTCGGCGTCATCGGTCGAGTACAGGCGGATATTGGTCTCGGCGAAGCGTCCGAAGTACGGCAGCCGCAGGGAGGTGCCCAGTGCGGTGTGGCGCATCACGAACGGCACCAACCCCACATAGGTGAAGCCGTCGGAGAACACATCCGGGCGGGTGCCCGGCGGGAACAGGTGGGCGACACGCTGCGGGTGCACCGGCCAGTGCACAAAGGTCAGCTCAGCCCAGAACTGGTCGAACAGCACGGGCCGCGGCAGCTGCGGCGCGATCACCGGAAAGCTCACCGCGCCATCGTGGCACGCTCGCGACGAGGGGTCCGCCGATCGGGGGACAACCGAATCCCCCGGCCAACGGCCTGATCACCCGATACCCAGCGGTCCCGCCTGGCGGCATTCTTGAGTCATCGCCGGAACACCGGTCGAACAACTGAAAAAACAACTGAGACAGGATAACTCGACATGACCAACACCTTCGCCAGGACCATCGCCCGCATCGCCCTTCCGCTGGCCATCGGTGGCGCGGCCCTCGGCATGGCCGGCATCGCCAACGCCCAGACCGATCCGGTCGGCCCCGGCTACCAGTACGCCCCGACCAGCACCGCGCACCCGGCGCCCGAGGCGACACCGGGCTGGCACAACCACCACGGCGTCACCCACGTCGAGAACCTGGAGCCCGGATACACCCGCTGAATCAGCCGACCAGAGGCCCTTCCCGCATCGGGGAGGGCCTCTGGCGCTTCACGCGGCGCAGACGCTGGCCCCCAGCATCAGCTGTGGCCACATCACCGCCGTCTGCACGAAGGCGAGAATTTCCGACCCGGCGGGCAGCTTGGTTTTCAATGCGGTGTCCAGCAGCTGCACCTGCTCGGCATCGAAGAACGCCCATCCCAGTCCGATGAGCAGGTAGGGAATGGCCAACCACATCGCGAGCTCGATCATGGCTGCGACACTGACCCGACGGCTGAGCACCCGGCGCAGCATGGTCAGATGAGCGCGCGTTGTCGACGAATCCGGCGTCGTACGTCTGCCAGCAGGACGTAGCTGCCGCCCTGACGGATGAACACCGGCAGGAATCTGTTCGCGAAAGCGACCAACAGGAAGAGCCTTTCGAACATGTGCTGCCTGAAGTCGCTCCACCGAACGCCCATCGCCTCCCGGAACACCGGTGCGAGGAATCCCACGGTGAGGAACTTGAGCAACGGCCGGAAGGGCAGGCCCAGTAACGGGTTGATCATGCGTAGGTCCAGCAGGTCACGCAGATATCCGCCGACACGGTCGTCGATGGCGACCTGGGCACATGCCTGCGCCCAGTACACGTCGAACTCCGCCCGCGTGGGTGGCCATTGGTCCTCACTCACCTGC
>CAZOIX010000361.1:0-4971 GCA_964579685.1 uncultured Mycobacterium sp. | reverse complement strand
CCAGGCAGGTTGCCCGAGCGGCCAATGGGAGCGGACTGTAAATCCGTCGGCTTACGCCTACAGTGGTTCGAATCCACTACCTGCCACCCTGTGGTGTCTCGGGACATCGTTGACAGATGTCCCGAGATCACCGATGTGATGCCCCGTGGGTTGGTAGTCGCGCATCGGTTTGCGGTTCGGTCGCTCCCGTACGTGCCGGTGCATTTTTGGCTAACTTCACCCCGAGTGGGGCGATCCTCAAGATCGTTCGTGCCCCGTTGTGGCGCTTCGGCGATGGGAGGAAGACACGGCCCAACGAATCAGGTCGTCAGCGATTCGGCAACGTGTAACAATCGATTACCGTCCGCGATTGCGATTCCGCAAATATTGCGAAGCAGCACAGAAGGGCCTGGCATGGGCTACTTGCGCCACCTGGGGCGGGTCGGTGCGCTGGCCGTTGCTCTTGGGGCGGGGACCGCGCTCGCGACGCCCGCGGGAGTGGCCTTGGCAGAGCCGTCGACGTCATCAGACAGCTCGAGTTCATCGTCGACGGACACGGGTGACTCGTCGGCATCGTCGGCGGCCACCACTGCTGACTCAGATTCGGCATCCTTGTCTACGACGGCAGGGGGCGACACACCGTCGCCGCCGGACGACGGTTCGCAGCGCAGTCGCGCGGTTTCGACGGCGAAGGCCGACCCGGCGTCGCCCAAGACTGTGGTGCGGCATTCCGGCGGCAATACCGGTCGGGGCAGCATCGATTCAACCGCAGGCGCGGACACCGATCACGACACCGCCGGTACCGAGACCGAAGCGAAGGAACCGGACAAGCCCGTCGATGGCGGATCCGATGAGCCCGAAGCATCCGACGGCGACGAAGAGCACACCGACGAGGCCGAAGCGCCTGAAAAGCCGGAGCAGTCATCCGACGACGAAACAGAATCGCCGACAGCACAGGAAGACTCGGAGCCACCGGCGCCGGCCCGCAAGGGACGCGACGCGACACCTGCGACGCCCACGGCGGTGGTCGAGACTCAGTCGCTCGCGTCGAGCCTGGGCAGCCAGGCGCCTACCGCTCGCTCCGTACAGACAGCGCCGGCATCGATCACCGAGGTTTCGTTGTCCGCCCGCTCGGAACCGGACCCGACCGCCGAGATCTCGGCCGAGCAGACCGACCCGGCGGTGACGGAGCCGAACGCCGAGACACTGATCGAAGAGCCCACCCCGGCACTGCAGGCGCAGCCGGAAGCGTTCATCAGCGTGCTGTCCACCCTGCTGGATGCGGCGATCGCGCCCTACCTCGCGCCTGACAATCCGGCGTCGCCGGTGCCATCGCCTGCGATCTTGGCGGTGCTCGCATTCGTACGACGCGAGATCGAGGTCACCTATACCGACCTCAGCGTGTCCTACGGCGGGGTGCAGATGGTCCAGACGGGCACCGCGAGTGCGACATCCGAGGGCGTCGGCTCGATTGCGATCGCCTACGGTGCCGGCAGCCAAGCCACCGCCAGCGGCTGGTGGAACGTCGCTGTCGTGACGGGTGAGGGCAGCTCCGCCACGGCCATCGGCGGCATGTTCAACTACGTCAGCGTCGATGGCGACGGCAGCGAAGGTGTTGTCAGCGGCGGTGTTTCGAACACGGTGAATGTGGTGGGCGACGGGAGTGAGGGTGTCGCCAGTGGTGGTGTCTTGAACAACGTGAGCGTGGTGGGCGACGGCAGCTTCGTCTCGGCCAGTGGCGGCGTATTGAACAGCGTGAGCGTGGTGGGCGACGACAGCGAGGGTGTCGCCAGCGGTGGTGTGGCGAACGTGGTGACTGTCGTGGGTGAGGGCAGCGCCGGCACTGCCACCGGCGGCATCTTCAACACGGCCAGCGTGGTCGGCGACGGGAGTGGCGCCTGGGCCACCGGCGGGATGTTCAACACCGTGGACGTGGTGGGTGACGGCAGCGGCGCCTGGGCGACCGACGGGATGTTCAACGCCGCGAGCGTCGTGGGTGACGGCAGTGGCGCCTGGGCCACCGGCGGCATGTTCAACGCGATGAACGTGGAGGGCGAAGATAGCGAGGGTGTCGCCACCGGCGGGTCGTTCAACACCGTGGACGTGGTGGGCGAGGGCAGCGACGGTATGTCCACCGGCGGCGCCTTCAACGCCCTGAGCGTAGTGGGCGACGGTAGTGAGGGTGTCGCCAGCCGCGGGTCGTTCAACACCGTGGACGTGGTGGGCGATGGCAGCGGCGCTAGCGCCACCGATGGCACGTTCAACACGGTGAGTGTGACCGGCAACGGCAGTGATGGAGTCGCCAGCGGCGGCGCCTTCAACACCCTGAACGTGGTCGGCGACAACGCCGAAGGCGCTGTCAGCGGCGGCATGTTCAAGAACGTGACCGTCCTCGCCGACGTCCCCCACGCGGTCGACGACGTCTACACCGTGTACCAGAACGGCACACTGACCGTCGACGGAGCCGCTGGTCTGTTGGCCAATGACACCGACCCGGACGGGAGCGCACTCACCGTCAACGCGGTCAGCGAGCCGGCCAGCGGCGGCGTGTCGATCGACACCGACGGTTCCTTCCAATACGAGCCCGACGACGGGTTCGTCGGCACCGACACGTTCACCTATACGGTGACCAACGGCCTGAACTCCAGCACGGCGACGGTCACCATCAATGTCGTCGCCGATGTTCCCGTCACCCTTGATGACACCTATACCGCGTATGAGGGCAGCACGTTGAGTGTTGATGTTGCGGGCGGGGTGTTGGCCAATGACAGCGATCCCGGTGGGCTTGCTCTGAGTGTTGATGCCGACGCCCCGCCGGGTCATGGCGACCTGAAGTTGTATTTCGATGGTTCGTTCGATTACGTGCCCGATGCGGGTTTCGTGGGTATCGACTCGTTCGTCTATGAGGCCACCAACGGGCTGCACACCAGCACCGCGACGGTGACGATCAGCGTCGTCGCCGCTGACCCGGACACTGTCGATGACAGCTACACGGTCTTGGAGAACGGCGTGCTCCAAATCGACGCCGCCACTGGTGTGTTGGCCAATGACAGCGATCCTGGCGGGCTCGCCATCTTCGTCGACGAGATCACGCAGCCGGCCAACGGCCAGGTGACAATGGACACCGACGGCGCTTTCGATTACCAGCCCGACGCCGACTTCATCGGCACCGACACCTTCACCTACACCGCTTCCAACGGCACCTACACCAGCACCGCCACGGTCACCCTCAACGTCGTCGCCGACGTCCCCGAGACCATCGATGACAGCTACACCGTCGTGGAGAACGGCGTGCTCGAAACCGACGCCGCGACTGGTGTGTTGGCCAATGACAGCGATCCCGGCGGGCTCGCCATATTCGTCGACGAGATCACGCAGCCGGCCAACGGCCACGTGACGATGGACACCGACGGCGCTTTCGATTACCAGCCCGACGCCGACTTCATCGGCACCGACACCTTCACCTACACCGCTTCCAACGGCACCTACTCCAGCACCGCCACGGTCACCGTCACCGTCACCGCGACCGCCGCCGTGGTCACAGATATTTCGGTCACAGAACGGGACACCTGACGGCGAGACGGTCAGGCCGCGCGGAGATCCGGATAGCCACCCGTGTCGGCGGCGGCGCCGGGCTGGTGTGGCGCTGCGTGGCCGCTCAGGGAGTTGAACTTGATCGCGAACATCTGCGCGCCCCCGCTGGCACCGTATGAGTAGGTCTGCGAGCGACGGATGTCATATTCGGCGTTCTCGATGCGCAGATGAACCTGGTCGTCAACCTGCCCCGGGGCGGCTGCGATGTCGACGACGGCTTTGAGTCCGGCGAGCGGAAGTCGTGGGGCATCGCGGCCGCATCCGACAATCAGTTGAGTGTTGGTCAGGCGCAGATCGTCCCAGGCGATCAGGACCCCGTCCGCGCGATCACGCCGACGTCGCCATTGCTCCGTGACGATCGCGACGAGCATCATCAGCGCCACCGCCGCGAATATCGCTGCGATCCATGTGGGGCTCAACCGTGGGTCCATCCGTCCGCCTTCGTCAAGTGGATCCCCCGACCCAATCGACTGTGATGTCCATCACAACACTGTGAGAGAGCAGTTTGCCCCGAATGAAAAAAATTCAAACGCGAATTCTGTTAAAACTTTGGTACGCCTGCGCAGGAGCGCCGACGGCCTTCGGTGTGCTGGAATTGTCGCGCGCGGCGGAGGTTAACTGGGCCGCTTAGGCAGGTGTGATGCCAAGGTCGGTGAGTAGCCGGCGGACCCGTTCTTCGATGTCGTCGCGGATCGGGCGCACGGCCTCGACAGACTGGCCGGCGGGGTCGGGCAGTTCCCAGTTCTCGTAGCGCTTGCCGGGGAAGTACGGGCAGGCGTCGCCGCATCCCATGGTGACGACGACGTCGGCGGCCCGGACGATCTCGTCGGTCCAGGGTTTGGGGAACTCGCCGGTGATGTCGATGCCGACCTCGTTCATGGCGGCCACCGCTGACGGGTTGATGTGATCGCCAGGTTCGGAGCCGCCTGACCAGGCCACGCCCTGGTCGCCCGCGAGATGGGTGAAGAATCCGAGGGCCATTTGCGAGCGTCCCGCATTGTGCGTGCAGAGGAACAGCACGGTGGGCGTGGAGTCAGTCATGTCGACCTCCGTTGTCGGTGACGGTCTTGGTGCGATGGGGGACGACGATGTCATCGGCGGTGTCGGCGACATCGGGATAGAGCGCGGCGACGAGCGCCAGCCCGATGAGGCCGCCGACGATCTGGGCGACGATGAATCCGGGCGCCGAGGCGGGAGCGATGCCGGCGAAGGTATCGGAGAACATCCGCCCGACGGTGACGGCGGGGTTGGCGAACGACGTGCTGCTGGTGAACCAGTACGCGGCCCCGATGTATGCGCCGACAGCGGCCGCGGACAGCGCCGCTCGTCCGCTGCGCGCCAAGGCGAAGATGAGGGCGACGAGGCCTGCGGTGGCGACGATCTCGCCGATCAGATTGG